>CAZWLH010000015.1:0-26741 GCA_964634675.1 uncultured Eubacteriales bacterium | reverse complement strand
TTTTGAGTTGTTTTTTCTATTATTTTTGTTACCTATCTATTGTATCATAACAATTTAAGAAACGGAGTGTTTGATTTGAATATTACGGAAAGCGCAAAATGGTTTAAAGAGGCAAAGTTCGGAATGATGGTGCATTTCGGACTGTATTCGATTTTGGGCGGTGAATATAAGGGCAAAAGAATAAGCAACATCGGTGAATGGGCTATGCACACCTGCAGAATACCCGTGAAAGAATACGAAAAAATCGCAACCGCCTTTAATCCCATATATTTTAATGCTTATGAATGGGTTAGAACCGCGAAAAATGCCGGTATGAAATATATCGTCGTAACCTCAAAGCACCACGAGGGCTTTTGCCTGTTTAACTCGGCCGTTGACAATTATAACAGTGTTAAGGGTACACCCTTCAGCCGCGATATTATCGGAGAGCTGGCCGAGGCTTGCGCAAAGCACGGCGTAAAGCCGGGACTTTACTATTCACAGTGCCTTGATTGGCACGAGCAAAACGGCGGCGGCTATACCGTGCCGCAGGAACACGAAAACGACCCGAACGGCGGCAGTATGTGGGGAAACGATTGGGATTTCACCGACAATTCGAAAAAGAATTACAAGCTCTGCTTTGAAAACAAGATAAAGCCTCAGGTCGAAGAGCTTATGAAAAACTACGGTGAAATAAGCCTTGTTTGGTTCGACACCCCTATGGAGGAGCAGACACGTGAGCAGTCACTTGAGCTTTATGAGCTTGTCAGAAAATATCAGCCAGGCTGCCTTGTGAACAGCCGAATCGGAAACGGTATAGGCGATTATCATTCCTGCGGTGACAATATGCTCCCCGAGCATTATACCGAAAAGCTTATAGAGGCACCTGTGACCTTGGCAAGAAGAACCTGGGGATATAAGACCTTTGACAGTGATTGCAAGAGCGCGGATACCGTATGCGAGATACTTTCAAAGTGCAATTCCAAGGGCTGCAATCTGCTGCTTAACGTAGGTCCCGATTGGCTCGGAAGAATACCGGCGCCGTCGGTCGAGGTGTTGTCCGAGGTCGGAAAGAAAATACTTTTATAAATATAAACACAAAAAATCCTGACAGGTATTTTGCTTCGGCGAGGTGTATGTCAGGACTTTTTTTGAGTTTAAATCACAGTAAACCGTCTCTTTTGGTCGGCTTTGCCTAATATTATCGAATAAATTATCAAAAAAAGCATAAAAAACAAAATTTCCTCTTTCAAAACCGAGCAAAGTATTATATAATACAAATATATAGGCTGAGCTTTACAGGTCAGCAGTTAAAGGAGGTAAGCCGATGAGTTCACCATACTCGGTTTCGTTGGCAAAGATAATCAAAAACTTCCGTCTCGAAACGGTATCGCTTCCCGAGTCGGCCGATGAAATCTACATATCCAATGTTGAGGTCAACCGCCCGGGACTTCAGCTTTGCGGCTTTTATCAGTACTTCGACAACGGCCGTATACAGATAATCGGCAAAAGCGAAGAGGGCTATCTGAATGAATTTTCGGAAGAGGAATACCGCAAGCACGTTGACAAGTTTTTCTCAAGTCAGCCGTCGGCGGTCATAATCTCGAGAAATCTTCCCGTTACCGAAACGATGAAAAGGGCTGCCGACGAACACAAAGTCCCCCTGCTTCGTACCTCGGACTCGACCTCGTCCTTTATGGCCTCGCTCATATCCTTTTTGAACGTCGAGCTGGCTCCGCGCGTTACACGTCACGGTGTTTTGGTCGAGGTATACGGTGAGGGACTTCTGATACTCGGCGAAAGCGGTGTCGGTAAAAGTGAGACAGCCATTGAGCTTGTCAAGAGAGGTCACCGTCTGATAGCCGACGATGCCGTTGAGATACGGCGTGTTTCTTCACGTTCGCTTGTCGGATCTGCACCCGAAAACATACGTCATTTTATCGAGCTGAGAGGCATAGGTATTATCAACGCACGCAGAATTTTCGGTGTCGGTGCGGTTAATCTTACCTCAAAGATCGATCTTGTCATCAACCTCGAGCAGTGGCAGCAGGATAAGGTCTATGATCGAATGGGTCTTGAAGAGCAGACTGCGTCGATCCTCGATATTGAGGTTCCGTCGGTCACTATCCCCGTCAAGCCCGGGCGTAATCTTGCCGTTATTATTGAGGTCGCCGCCATGAACAACCGTCAGAAGAAAATGGGTTATAATGCGGCACATGAGCTTCTCAAGAGGCTCGGTATGGGTGATGACCTTCCCGAAGAGGCCAAGGACGATTCGGATATCTTTCTTTAATAAAAAAACTTTAAAAATATAAAGGAGCGTAAATTATTATGTATTATCTCGGTATAGATCTCGGAGGAACAAACATTGCGGCGGCCGTCGTCGACGAAAACTACAAAATCATCGGTGAGGGCAAGGTGAAGACCAACTGCCCGAGACCCACAGAGGAAATAGCCGACAGTATTTATGAGGCCGGTGTGCTTGCCGTTGCCGATTGCGGTCTGAAGCTTGATGACATTGCAGAGGTCGGCGTAGGCTGTCCCGGAAGCGTTAATCCCAAGACAGGAATGATCTGCTTCTCGAACAATCTCGGCTTCGTCAACGCACCTATCGGTGAGATGCTCGAGCAGCGCTTCGGCCGTAAGGTATTTCTCGAAAACGATGCCAATGCCGCAGCCTTCGGTGAACAGCTTGCAGGTGCAGGCAGAGGAGCAGCCCAGTTTGTCGCAATAACACTCGGAACTGGTGTCGGCGGCGGTGTCATAATCAACGATATGATCCTTTCCGGTATGAATTCCGCCGGCGGTGAGCTCGGACACACCGTCATCATAAAGGACGGCGAGCATTGCTCCTGCGGCAGAAACGGCTGCTGGGAGGCTTATGCTTCCGCTACCGCGCTTATCCGTCAAACCAAGACCGCTATGGAAGCCGACAAATCGAGCAAGATGTGGGAGATCGCCGGTGACATAGATTCGGTCAACGGCAAAACCGCTTTCGACGGAATGAGAGCAGGCGATGAGACCGCAAAGGCAGTCGTCGCAAAGTACTGCGAATATGTTGCCTGCGGTTTGACCAATATTATAAATATATTCCAGCCCGATGTGCTTTGCATCGGCGGCGGTATCTCGAAGGAGGGCGAGACCCTTGTCGCTCCGGTAAGAGAGTATGTTGAGCGTGAGAGATACTCTAAGAACGTTGAAAAGCAGACCGTTATCAAGCCTGCCGAGCTCGGAAACGATGCGGGTATTATCGGTGCCGCTTTCCTCGGAAACATTTACAGATAATTGAAATCGGAGGGGTTGCCGTGAATGGAATAAAGGCGTTAGCCGAAAGCTTGGGATTCAAATGCCTTGAAAATGAGCCGATGAAGGCTCATACGACCTTTAAGATCGGCGGCCCTGCCGAATTGTTTATAGAATGTAACGATTCATCCAAGCTTGCTCAGTTGGTCTCACTTATAAAAGAGCGAGGCGTGAGGATGACGGTCATAGGCGGCGGCTCGAACCTTTTAGTGTCCGACGAGGGGATAAAAGGTGCCGTGATATGTATTTGCGATACATCACTGTCACAAAACGGCAGCCGCATAACCGCGGCGGCAGGAGTAAGACTTTCAAGGCTTTGCTCTGCGGCACTTGACAGCGGTCTTTCGGGACTTGAGTTCGCCAAGGGAATACCCGGAACTGTCGGCGGTGCGGTATTTATGAATGCCGGAGCTTACGGCGGCGAAATAAAGGACGTGATTGTTTCCTGCACATCACTGAAGACAGACGGTACCGTTGTCACAAGGCGCTGCGATGAGCTTGAGCTCGGTTACAGAAGCAGTATTTTCAAAACCAACGGCGAGACCGTTTTAAGTGCCGAGTTCGAGCTTGCTTTCGATGAGCCCGAGGTAATCAAGGCACGTATGAACGAATTTTCTCGTCGCAGACGTGAAAAACAACCGCTCGAATATCCGAGTGCAGGTAGTACCTTTAAGCGGCCGACGGGTCATTTTGCGGGTGCACTGATCGAGCAGTGCGGTCTCAAAGGCTATGCGGTCGGCGGTGCCGAGGTAAGCGAAAAGCATTCGGGCTTTGTTATAAACAAAGGCAATGCCACCTGCGAGGATGTTAAAGCGCTTATAGCCTATGTCGGGGCGACGGTGCTCGAAAAAACGGGTGTCGAATTGGAGCCCGAAGTTATTATTTTGAATTGATCCCTGTTGAGGTTATTTTATGGAACTTGTTATCGTAACGGGTATGTCGGGAGCCGGCAAGTCGGTTGCCGCCAATGTGCTTGAGGATATCGGCTTTTATTGCATAGACAATATGCCGCCGTCGCTTATAAAGCCGGTCGCTCAGCTTTCTATGAGAGGGCAGGACGGACTCGGTAAGGTCGCTATCGTCACCGATATCAGAGGCGGACGTATGTTTGAGGAGCTTATACCGACACTTGACGGTATGCATGAGTGCGGTATTTCCTATAAGCTTCTGTTCCTTGATGCCTCGGACGACAAGCTTGTCACACGCTATAAGGAGACAAGACGACGTCATCCGATGTCCTCGGGAAGCAGGATTTCGGTGTCGGAGGCGGTTGTGAAGGAGCGTGAAATGCTCCGACCGCTTAAAGAACGCGCCGATTATATAATCGATACCACAAGCGTTTCCACCAGTGTCTTAAAGCAACGCATAACGGGACTCTTTTTGGGTGATATCACCAAGGGACTTACCGTGCAGTGTATGTCCTTCGGCTTCAAATACGGCTGCGTGTCCGAGGCCGATATCGTTTTTGACGTAAGATGCCTTAAAAATCCGTTCTATGTCCCCGAGCTCAGACAGCATACGGGACTTGAGGCTCCGGTCAGAGATTTTGTTATGGCATTGCCCGAAACCAATGAGCTTGCCGAGCGGCTGCTGTCACTTATCGACTATTCGGTGCCACTTTATTGCAAAGAGGGCAAAAGTCAGCTTGTCATTGCAATAGGCTGCACGGGCGGTAAGCATCGTTCGGTGGTTTTTGCCGAGCTGATACACAAGCATCTGGTTGAACAGAATTACCAAGCCGTGGTCAATCACCGTGACATTGGGAAGGAGTAAAAAGTGAAAGAGGTTTCATTTTCAAGTAAATTGAAAACCGACCTTTGCAAAATCAGACCGACCGGTTGTTGCAGATTTGCCGAATGCTACGGCCTGCTTCTTTTCGGTCGGTCTTTTTGTGCTGATGACATAAGCATAAGCACCGCAAGCGCCGATACCGCAGAGGCTTATGCTTATTTTCTGCGGCTCTGCTTTTCGGTGCATATTGCCGAAAGCAGCGGCAAGGGGCGTTATACCGTGTCGGTTCCCGGTGAGGCCGACCGAAGCAGAATTATGAACTATTATTCGGGCGGCGAGAACGATTGGATATTCAATCCGCGCCACGTTAAGCGAAGCTGCTGCCGCCATAGCTTTATAAGAGGTGTGTTTTTGGCCTGCGGCAGTATGAACGATCCGGAAAAAAGCTATCATCTTGAATTTGCCGTCAAGGATCCGACCCTGAGCTTTGCCTTTGCCGCTTTTTTGGAGCTTTGCGGCTATAAGCCGCACACCGCCGTAAGGAGCAGTGTCACCGCACTTTATTATAACGACAGTACCTCTATTGAGGATATGCTCGGCTCGGTCGGCGCAGGTCAGCTGAGCCTTGAGCTTATGGAAACGAAGGTCGTCAAGGATATGCGGAACACCTTGAACCGACGTAATAACTTCGAAACCGCAAACATATCCAAAACCGTCAATGCCGCTTTGGAGCAGACCAAGGCCATAAAATTTTTGGAAAGCCGCAATCTTCTCGGATTGCTCAATGAGGAGCTTTATGCGGCGGCGGTATTGAGACGTGACAATCCCGAGGCTTCGCTGAGTGAGCTGTGCGAGCTTTGCAACGGCAGTATTTCACGCTCGGGAATGAATCACCGACTGAAAAAAATTATGGAATTTGCAAAAGAGCAGTCCGAAAAGTGACAAACAGCGCAGAGCATTTTACCGAAGCGCGGAAAGGAAAAGCCTTATGACCGATTTCGTACATCTGCATACACATACCGAATACAGTCTTTTGGACGGCGCCTGCCGAATAAAAGAGCTTGTCAAGGCGGCCGCTGAAAAGGGACAAAAGGCGTTGGCTGTGACCGATCACGGTGTAATGTACGGTGCCGTTGACTTTTATAAGGCGGCTTTGGCGGAAGGGGTGAAGCCGATCATCGGCTGTGAGGTGTATGTCGCTCCGAGGTCACGCTTCGATAAAGTGAAGGAATATGACGGCGAATACCGTCACTTGATTTTGCTTTGCAAAAACAGCGTGGGCTATCGCAATCTTACCGCAATGGTCTCAAAGAGCTTTACCGAGGGCTTCTACTCAAAGCCGAGGGTCGACGAGGAGCTTCTTGCGGCTCACAGTGAGGGGCTTATTGCACTATCAGCCTGCCTGTCGGGTGAAATACCCAAGCTTTTGCTCAGAAACGACTATGAAAAGGCCAAGGAAACGGCTTTGAAATATTCCGAAATGTTCGGAAAAGACAATTTCTATCTCGAACTTCAGGATCACGGTATGAGTGAGGAGCAGCGGGGTATGCTTCAGCTTGTCAGGATATCCAAGGAGACGGGTATCCCGACGGTGGCGACCAACGATGTTCACTATATAGAAAAAGACGACAGCTCGGTGCGTGATATTCTTGTTTGCATAGGCACCAACACAACGGTAAACGAAAATAACGGAATGAAATTTCCGACCCGAGAGTTTTACCTTAAAAGCGGCGACGAAATGGCCGCGCTGTTCCCGGAGGATGCGATTGACAATACCGTAAAAATTGCCGGAATGTGCGACTTTGAATTCGAATTCGGCGAGACCAAGCTCCCTTTTTACGATATAGGCGATAAGAACCATACCGAATATTTAAGAGAGCTGAGCTTCGACGGTGCCGAAAGAATATACGGCAGTGTCGAAAGCGAGGTCAGGGAACGCCTCGAATATGAGCTCGGTGTGATCGACAAAATGGGATATGTCGATTACTTCTTGATCGTTTCGGATTTTGTTCGCTACGCAAAGTCGAAAAATATACCAGTGGGACCGGGAAGAGGCTCGGGTGCCGCAAGTCTTGTGGCCTACTGCATCGGGATAACCGGCATAGACCCGTTGAAATACGACCTCATTTTCGAACGCTTCCTGAATCCCGAGCGTGTTTCAATGCCCGACTTCGATATTGATTTCTGTTATATCAGACGGTCTGAGGTCATCGACTATGTCATAGAAAAATACGGCAGTGACCGAGTGGCTCAGATAGTCACCTTTGGCACAATGGCGGCTCGGGCCGCAGTCAGGGATGTCGGAAGAGCGATGGATGTGCCGTACGCCGTTTGCGACAGGCTTGCGAAAATGATACCCCAGGAAATGAAAATAACCATTGCAGACAGCCTTTCCAAGGTGCCGGAGCTTAGGGCGGAATACGACAGCGACGAAACCGTGCGGAAGCTTATCGATACGGCGATGAAGGTCGAGGGTATGCCGAGACACGCATCGACCCACGCTGCCGGTGTGGTCATAACCGACCGTCCGGTTGCCGAATATGTGCCCTTGGCAACGAGCGATGAGTCGGTTGTGACTCAGTATACGATGACCACGCTCGAGGAACTCGGACTTTTGAAGATGGATTTCTTGGGACTTCGCAATCTCACCGTTATCAATGATACCGAATGGATGATAAAGGCTTCGAAAGAGGACTTTTCCGTCAACAAAATTCCGCTCGATGACAGTGAAACGATGAAAATGATGGGAAGCGGCCGTACAGAGGGCGTTTTTCAGTTTGAGTCGGGCGGAATGAAAAGCGTTTTGCAGTCGCTTCGTCCCGAAACAATAGAAGATCTCATAGCGATAATCTCACTCTACCGACCGGGTCCTATGGATTCCATTCCGAAATACATCGAGAACAGGCATCACCCCGAAAAGATAAAATACAAGACCGAGCTTTTGCGTCCGATACTCGATGTCACCTACGGTTGTATCGTTTATCAGGAGCAGGTAATGCAGATATTCCGTTCACTTGCCGGATACAGTCTCGGACGTGCCGATATCGTAAGACGTGCCATGGCCAAGAAAAAGCACGACGTTATGCAAAAGGAGCGCTCTGCCTTTATTTACGGCGCAAAAAATCCCGACGGAACCGTTTCCTGTGAGGGATGTATCGCCCGCGGTGTCGAAGAAAAGGCGGCCGAGGAAATATTCGACGAAATGTCGGCCTTCAGCTCCTATGCTTTCAATAAATCCCATGCGGCGGCATATGCCTATGTGGCTTACCAGACCGCATATCTGAAATGTCACTATGAAAAGGAATATATGTCGGCTCTGCTGACAAGCGTGCTCGACAATCAGACCAAGCTCGGAAGATATATGGCCGAATGCCTGAAAAACGGCATAAGGATCCTTCCGCCCGATGTCAATTTGAGTGAGCGTGACTTCACGCCGTCGGCAGGCGGAATAAGATTCGGACTTTTGGCGGTCAGAAACATCGGAACCTCGTTGGTCGAAAGAATAATAAACGAAAGAAAAAACGGCCGTTATACCGATATTTACGATATGTGCGACCACCTTTACGGAAATGATCTGAACCGTCGGGCGTTGGAAAGCCTTATCAAAAGCGGTGCCTTGGACGGCTTCGGTGCGACAAGACGTGCAATGCTTCAGGGAGCAGAGCAGATACTCCGCTCGGTTGAGAGCAGAAAAAAATATACAATGCACGGTCAGCTTGATCTTTTCGGAAACGCAGGCGGTGAGCCCGAGCAAAAGCCCGTACTTCCGAGCGTTGAGGAAATGCCCGGCTTTGAGATGCTTGCAGGTGAAAAAGAGGTCACCGGAATGTATATTTCGGGGCATCCGCTCGAGCAGTATTCCGCGGCACTGTCCGAAAAAGGCCTGTTTAAAACCTTTGACATAGGCGACACCGAAAAGCAGGCTCGTCTTGACGGAAAACCCGTCGCAATAGGTGCGATGATATCAAAGGTTCGCCGCAAAACGGCAAAGGACGACCGAACGATGGCGTTTGTTGATATTGAGGACATATACGGCACGGTGAGCGTTATAGTTTTCCCGAAGGTGTATGAAAAATACGCCGAGCTTTTGAAAACGGGCGAGGTCGTAAAGGTCATCGGCAAGCTGTCTGTGAGAGAGTCGGGCGAAGCCGATATACTTTGCCAATCGCTCGAACGCCTGAAAAAGGGCAGAAGCAATGAAAAAGCTTCAGGCGGCTCTGAGGCCGTGAGATCCGAACCCTCTGGCGGCCGTGTTAAAAAGGGACTTTATCTGCGTGTTGCCTCAATGGAATGTGAACAATATAAAAAAGCAAGACTTATTATGGATGTGTTTGACGGTGATACGCCCGTTGTGATAAAAGAGACCGAAACAGATAAGGCGTTTGTTTCGCCCTCTTCCAAATGGGTGATGATGAACGGCACTATGCTGAGATGCCTTAAGGAGCTGCTCGGCGACGAAAATGTGAAGTACGTCGAATAGCCGCAAGCGGTCAAAGTGGGAGGAAAATTTATGAAGCTAAACGAATTGCCGGTCGGCAAAACGGCTACGGTTACCGAGGTTGGCGGTGACGGTGCTCTGCGCCAGCATTTTTTGGATATGGGAATAATCCCCAATGCCGAAATCACGTTGATCAAGTTCGCACCGCTGGGTGACCCGATGGAGCTTATGGTGCATGGCTATGAGCTTACCTTGCGGCTTGCCGATGCCGAAAAAATAACAATAGACAATGTCCGCTCCAAGCTCGGAACCGACCGATACCTGAAAAGCCGATATTCCGCAACGGCACATCCCGGCTTCGGTGAGGGCGGAAAATACCACGCCAAGGGAGACGGCGATCCTTTGCCCGAGGGCACTCGACTCACCTTTGCCTTGGCCGGAAACCAAAACTGCGGAAAGACGACACTTTTCAATCAGCTTACAGGCTCTAATCAGCATGTCGGCAATTTCCCGGGCGTTACCGTTGACCGCAAGGACGGTGAAATAAGGGGATACAAGAATACGCTTGTTACCGATCTGCCCGGCATATATTCTATGTCACCGTATTCGAGTGAGGAAATAGTGACAAGAGAGTTTTTGCTCAAAGAAAAGCCGAAATGTATTATAAATATTTTGGATGCCACGAATATCGAGCGCAACCTTTATCTTACAATGCAGCTTATGGAGCTTGATATTCCGATGGTTCTGGCACTCAATATGATGGACGAGGTCTATGCCAACGGCGGCTCGGTTCACGTTAACGAAATGGAGCAGCTTTTGGGTATTCCCGTCATTCCGATCTCGGCGGCGCAGAACAAGGGCATTGACGAGCTTGTCGAGCACGCAGTGCACATTGCAAAATACCGCGAAGCGCAGGGCAGGAACGATTTTTGCAGTGCCGACGACCACAACGGCGTTATGCACCGGGCACTCCACGGAATTATGCACCTTATAGAGGATCACGCGAAAAAGGCCGAAATACCGATTCGTTTTGCGGCAAGTAAGATCGTTGAGGGTGACAGGCTGATTATCGAAAAGCTCGAACTTGACAAAAACGAGCTTGATATGATCGAGCATATTATATCCCAAATGGAAAATGAGGGCGGCTTGGATCGTTCTGCGGCGATAGCTCAAATGAGGTTCACCTTCATCGGAAAGGTCTGTGAACAAACGGTGGTAAAGCCGAGAGAGAGCAGGGAGCACGCAAGAAGCCGCAAGATCGACAGGGTACTGACCGGAAAATATACCGCAATTCCCGCATTTATCGGTATTATGGCATTGGTGTTCTGGCTGACATTTAACGTTATCGGAGCAGGACTTGAAAATCTGCTCGGTGCGGCGATAGGCCTTCTTACCGATTCGGTCGACGGTCTTCTCGGGTCGCTCGGTGTTAATCGGGTGCTTCATTCGCTGATAATCGACGGCATTTTCAACGGTGTGGGAAGTGTGCTCGGCTTTTTGCCCGTAATAGTAACCTTGTTTTTCTTCCTCTCTCTTATGGAGGACAGCGGCTACATAGCGAGAGTTGCTTTTGTTATGGATAAGCTTCTTCGCAAGGTTGGACTTTCCGGTCGAAGCATAGTCCCGATGCTGATCGGCTTCGGTTGTACCGTGCCGGGCGTTATGGCGACAAGAACACTGCCGTCCGAGCGTGACCGCAAAATGACCGTTTTGCTGACTCCTTATATGAGCTGCTCGGCAAAGCTGCCGATATATGCCTTCTTCACCAAGGCGTTTTTTCCGAAATACGGCGCACTTGTTATGATATTACTCTATATTATCGGCATTGTTGTCGGAATCCTTATGGCACTTATAATGAAGGGAACCTTGTTCAAGGGCGAACCGGTGCCGTTTGTTATGGAGCTTCCGAACTACCGAATGCCGAGTGCGAAAAACGTCGCTCTTTTGCTTTGGGACAAGGCCAAGGACTTTCTTCAGCGTGCCTTTACGGTCATATTCATAGCGACCATAGTCATTTGGTTCTTGCAGACATTTGATTTGAAGCTCAATGTTGTCGATGACCCCGAAAACAGTATTTTGGCGATGATTTCGGGCTTCATTGCTCCGATTTTCAAGCCGCTCGGCTTCGGTGATTGGCGTGTTTCCACCGCGTTGATCTCGGGCTTTATGGCAAAGGAAAGTGTTGTTTCGACCCTGACGGTGCTTTTCGGCTCGGTCGAGGGAGTGCTTGCGGCAATATCACCGCTTTCGGCATTCTGCTTGCTGATTTTCTGCCTGCTTTATACACCCTGCGTGGCGGCAGTGACCTCGGTAAAGCGTGAGCTCGGAGCAAGGTGGGCGATAGGTGTCGCTATCGAGCAGTGCGTTGTGGCTTGGCTTGCGGCCTTTATCGCTTATGCGGTGGGCAGTCTTATTTGATCTTTTGAATGTTGACAAAATGATTTGTGTTTGCTACAATAATAAAAACAAAGTATAGGAGTTGTATTTATGAAAAAAATATTGGCAATACTTTTTGTCGTTGCCTTGTCGCTCACGGCGTTTGCCGGTTGCGGCGGTGACGGTAAAAAGCCTTCGGGCGACGGTTCGGGAACCTCTTCGACAGTCGTGACCGATGAGATTTTTTCTAAAGAAGATGTAAAGCTTGTTGACGAAAGTGGCGATGCAGTTTACCGTGTTGTCCGTTCCGACGGCGATACCGAGGTTACCGCCTTGGCCTCTAAGGTGTTTTCCGAGTATAAAAAGGCTTTGAACACCAAGCCGAAAAACGTGCTTGATTCCGAGGACGGAACCGATGCTTACGAGATTCTTGTCGGTTCGACCAACCGTCCCGAGTCTCAGCAGGCCTTGGACTATCTTTTCGGTACCGGAGCAGGTCGTTACGATGACTATATCATCTGCACTATCGGTAAGAAGATAGTCATAAACGCCGTTACAAATATCGGACTTGCAAGCGCAGTTGACTATTTTAACGCTAATTACCTTAAGGCAGACGGTGTTGCCGGAGGTATTCTTTATGTCGGTGTCACTGCCGGTGATTTCAAGGATATCCCCATAAACGGTGTCAATATCGGAAGATTTAAGATGATAATTGATGCAACCTCACGCTCCTATCTCATTCAGGTCGAGGCCGAAAAGATAAGCGCTCTCATCAAAAGCACCACCGGCTTCCTTGTCGATCTCGAAAACGACATTGACACTGCCGAGTCGGAATACGAAATAGTAATCGGCAATTCCAACCGTCCCGGCACACCGGCTCAAAGCAATTACGGTGCCGACGATTATGAGATCAAGATCTCGGGCAAAAAGGTTTATCTTGTCGGCGGAAGCACCTATGCCGTTCAGGTTGCCGTGACCGAGTTCGCAAAGCTGCTTGAAAAGGGTTCTCTTTCCGATGCCGATTCAAAGGCAGGTACCTATACCGCAACGGTCGCGGGCTATGACAGCTCGAGCTACTATAAGTATGTTTGGGGCGACGAGTTCAACCAAGGTCAGCTTGATACCACAAAGTGGATGATGCCCGAGGGTCAGGGCTATTGGGATAATTCGGGAAGAACCTTTGTTGTCGATGAGACCACCGTTTCTTTCTCGAACGATACTATGACTATGCGCATTTTCTATGATGACAACGGCAACCTTTATCAGCCGTTCGGTATCAAGAGCGACGACAGACTCAGATTCAACAAGGGTTATTTGGAGCTTCGTGCCAGAATCCCTACCGCAGTCGGTGTTTACTCTTCGTTCTGGGGCAACGGCCGTGATAAAAATAATGCAGGCGATCTGCTCGAAATCGATATTTTCGAAAATCTCGGCGTTGCAAATATGCTTCAGGCCAATGTCCACTGGTGGCGTTCCGAGGCCAACGGCGGTCACACCTCCTGTGACGGCGTTGTAGGCGAGCGCAGGATCAGAGCCGACGAAAACTTCGATCTTCGCTTCCACACTATCGGACTTTTCTGGAACGATACCGAGATCAGCTTCTACAGCGACGGAACACTTTACTACACTCAGGCGGCTACCGAATTTGAGTTTGATAAATTCATCAATATTCAGGTTTGTGTCAACGCAGGCTGGGAGGGACGTACCGCACCCGGTGATGATGTCAAGTGGCCGATCGAATATGAGGTCGACTATGTCAGACTGTTCCAGATTGACGGACAAAGCTTTGTAAACAACTAAACATCTGCCCCGAGGGTCAATCCTTCGGGGCATTTTTGAAAGCTTGGTACCCTTTGCTTTGGCTATTGACAATCGCCGGATTATAATGTAAAATTAAAACGTGAGAGGGGAGTGTTTTTCTTGAAAAAAGCTTTTGTCCTTTGCATCAGTATGATACTTTGTCTTGCGCTTATCGGCTGCGGCTCGAACAATGATACCAAGAAAAATCCTCTTGAGTCGGAAAGCTTATCTGTTGTTTCAAGCGGCACGACCGCATCGCAGAGCGGTGCCGTGTTTGAAATACGTGACGTGAACGGAAACACTTTGCTGACGGAGCAACACATTTCGTCGGTCACTAAGGATACCGACGAAAAGGACGGCGAATTTGCCTATGTCCTCGATTTTGAGCTGACAAATCTTGGAACCGGCATATTGGCAAGAATAACGACCGAGAATATCGGCCGAAAGCTTTCGGTCTATTGCGGCGGCAAGCTTATTTCCTCTCCCTTTGTTGCCGAGCCCATAACCGAAGGAAGCTTTCGTCTTTACTTTTACGATGCAAACGAGAGCGACTAGCTTTTTGATGTGATCTCGGCCGCTATGCACGCTGTCGGTACATAAAACCGACTGTATATTAGTTTTTCGGAGCGTTTTACCCGGTATGATGAAATTGGTTAACTTAAGGCGCAGACTTATACCCGATTATGCGGCGTTACAGTATATTATTTGCGGTATCGGTCTTGTTGTGGCCTATTATTTGACAAGATTTATAAATTTTATCGCACGTGACGGAATAGAGACCTACGCCGATCTCACCTGTGCACTTGACGGAAAAATTCCCGTCATCCCCGTTTGGACGGTGATGTATTTTCTCAGCTATGTTTATTGGATCGTGGCATATCTCGGTGTGAGTCGCGAAAGCAAGGAGCTGAGCGACCGCCTGCTTTTTTCGGATATTATCGGAAAATTCTTTTGCACGGTCTTTTACATAGCATTTCCGACCACGTCTCAGCGCCCTGTCGGCTTTGAAGATAAAACCTGCGGCGGATTGCTCGAGCTGCTTTATAAAGTCGATATGCAGGACAACTTGTTTCCGTCGATGCACTGCTCGGCAAGCTGGTTCGCTATGAGATATGTGCTGAAAAGCCGCAATATCCCGAAATATTTTAAGATTTTGGCGGTCATCGCTACCTTGGCGGTGTTCGCTTCGGTGCTTTTTACCAAGCAGCACGTTGTTTTGGACGTTGTCGGCGGCGTTGCGGTGGCAGAGCTTTCGATTCAGCTGAACGAACGCTTCAAACTTTGGAAAATATACGGTAAGCTTGATATAGGTAAGTTCTATGAAAGAAGACAAAAACAAGACTAAGGAACAAAACGAAGAAATAAAACAGAATGTCCACGACGGTCACAGAACACGTATGAGAGAGCGCTTCAGCCGCGTCGGCTTCGACGGTATGCAGGATCACGAGGTGCTCGAAATGCTGCTTTACTATTCCGTGCCAAGAAAGGACACAAATCCGTTGGCTCACCGGCTGATCGACTGCTTCGGTTCCATTCCCGGTGTGCTCGATGCCACCGAGGATCAGCTCCTGAAGGTTGACGGAATGACCAAGACCTCGGCCTCGCTTATCAAGATGATGGTTCCGCTTTTCAACCGTTATAAGCGTGAGTCGTTTGAGGGTAAGCGCCTTAAAAGCTCCGAGGAAAGCGGAAAATTCCTGTGCAATTATTATGCCGGCATCCCGAATGAACGTGTTATGGCGGTTTGTATGGATGCATCCTGCAAGATACTTGCCTTTGAACAGATAAGTGACGGTGATGCGGGAAGCTGTCTTATGAACTGCCGCAGGATAGTTGAGCTGGTGCTGAAATATCCCAAAACCACGGCTATAATAATTTCGCACAATCATCCCGGCGGCTTGGCTCTGCCGTCGAGAGAGGACATTGACACCACCAACGAAATGATAAAAACAATGCGCGGAATGAATATAAGCGTTGTCGATCATATTATTGTTGCCGGTGATGACTTTGTCTCAATGGCTTCTTCGGCAAATTTCAGAGGTTTGTTCGGATGAAACCTGTGTGCTTTAAATGAATTTCGTTGACAAAACGTCAAAAGTATTATATGCTTAAACGAAAGAAACGCTCGACGGATCGGTCGTTTCGCTTAAACGGATAAGAGGTGCTTTTATATGAAATATTTCGGTAAAATATCGGTTGCCGTTCTTCTTGTGACGGTTATGCTTTTCAGTTCTGTTATGTGTGTCGGTGCCGCTACCACCAAGGGTATATCGGTGGCAGTTGATTCAAAGAGGGTGAACTCGGGCGGAACGTTTACTCTCGACGTGAACGTTACCGAAAATTCGGGCGTTGCTGCCTTGAAGCTTGTTGTTGAATACGACACCGAGAAGCTGACACTGACGGGTGTCGAAAACGGCACGGTCTTAAGCGAGCCTAATTTTTCCGAAAGCTTTGCCTCACCTTACGGTGCCGTGTGGCTCAGCGGAACTGCCGATACCGATGTGACCGCTACCGGCAAGCTCATGACGCTTACCTTTACTTCTAAAGAGGTTGAGAATGAGTCGACTGCCTCGGTTTCCGTAAAGCTTGCATCGGCTAACGACTGTGTTGACAGTCAGCTTAGAAAAGTGAAGCTCACCGCAACCTCGGGCAGTGTTACATTGCTTCCGAAGTATGATAAGGGTGACGTTGACGGAAATAAGGTCGTAGACAGCCGTGATGCGGTCTATCTGCTTTACAACACCATTTTCGGCGACGGCGAATATCCTTTGACTCAGCCGGCCGACTTTAACGGTGACGGTGTGACCGATGCCGACGATGCGGTTTATCTTTTGTTCTTCACACTGTTCGGTGAAGCAATATATCCGTTGCAATAACAACAAAGCCTTGCGGTTTATCACGACCACAAGGCTTTGTGTTTGCTTTATTTACTTGTATATCAGCGCGTTAAGTACTGCACCGAGCACGATTCCGACAATGTAAATGCCTATATTCATCAGCCAATACAAGCCCTTCGACCAGCCGATGTCGCTCCAAACGCCTGCCGTAAGTCCCTCGACAACAAAAATCGCAATTGAAACGACCGGTAAAACCAAAACCGCAAGACTTCCGGGAATAAGCATTATGGGCGGAACGATCAACCACAAAAGCAACAGTATTTCAACAAAGCCTCTGAAGGTGCGGCCGACGTTGTATTTAACCTTCATACGGTGCGAAAGCTGGGTATAAACCGCATCACGTTCTTTAAATACCGTTTTGACACCGTGACGGATTAGTATCGGAAAGAAAATGCATACCGCAACAAATCCGAGCCCTAAAAAAATAAATTCTTTGACAATTGAGTAGAAATATACTATAAGACCGACTGAAAGAGCCAGGCCGACGGCACCGCCGACGATGCCGAGAATACGCTTCGAAATTTTCATAACGCAGCACCTCATTTTTCAAGTTACAACACGTCAAGAATACCAAATACGGAGATTTTTGTCAAGCTTTTCGATGAATTATTATGTATAATATATAAATTCGGGGCTGTATTTTGTCAAAATTTCTGCTTCGTGAGACTTGTTAAAACAGGCAATATCTGTTATAATATATCAGTTATTAAAATAAGGGAAGTTGAAAATATGCAAAAGGCAGAAAATATCAGAAACGTTGCTATTATCGCTCACGTTGACCACGGTAAGACGACCCTGGTCGATCAGCTTTTGAAGCAGAGCGGTACTTTCAGACAGAACGAGCAGGTTGCCGAGCGTGTTATGGACTCGGGCGATCTTGAGCGTGAGCGCGGAATTACCATTCTTTCGAAAAACACAAGCGTTATGTATAACGGCATCAAGATCAATATCGTTGATACTCCCGGACACGCCGATTTCGGCGGTGAGGTCGAGCGAATCCTTATGATGGTCGACGGCGTTGTCCTTTTGGTCGATGCCTTTGAGGGCTGTATGCCTCAGACCCGTTTCGTTCTCAAAAAGGCTCTCGGTCTCGGTAAAAAGGCTATCGTCGTTGTCAATAAGATCGACCGTCCGATGGCTCGCCCCAAAGAGGTCGTCGACGAGGTTCTCGATCTCTTTATCGAGCTCGGTGCCGATGACGATCAGATCGAATTCCCCGTTGTATACGCTTCGGGACGTGACGGCTATGCTTCGCTCGATCCCGATGTTCCGGGAACCGATCTTAAGCCGATATACGATGCGATTGTTAACGAAATAAGCGCTCCCGAGGGTGAGATCGACGGCCCGACACAGGTGCTTTTCTCCAATATTGATTATGACGATTATATCGGTCGCATAGGTGTCGGACGTGTTGAAAGAGGAAGCATAAGAGTCGGACAGAACGTTGCTCTTTGCCGTGAGGACGGTACGCATAAGAACGTTAAGATCACAAAGCTCTTCCTTTTCGAGGGTCTTCGCCGTGTCGAGGTCGACGAGGCTCCGTTCGGTGAGCTTGTGTCGGTCGCCGGTATTGCCGACCTCAACATCGGTGAGACGGTTTGCGACCCTGAGCACATTGAGCCGCTGCCCTTCATCAAGATAGATGAGCCGACACTTTCGATGAACTTTATGGTCAATAATTCGCCATTTGCAGGTAAGGAAGGCAAGTTTGTCACCTCAAGAAACCTTCGTGACCGCCTTTTCAAAGAGGTCGAAACCAACGTAAGTATGCGCGTTGAGGAGACCGATTCGGCCGATACCTTCAAGGTTTCGGGACGAGGTGAGCTTCATCTGTCCATACTTATCGAAACTATGCGCCGTCAGGGCTATGAATTCCAGGTATCTCCGCCCGAGGTTATCTATAAATACGACGAAAACGGCAAAAAGCTTGAGCCTATCGAGCTTCTTATGATCGAGGTTCCCGAGGAATATGTCGGTTCGGTTATGGAACGACTCGGAACGCGTCACGCCGAGCTTCAGAATATGGGCACACGTGAGACCGGACTCAGCCACCTTGAGTTCCTCATTCCCGCAAGAGGACTTATCGGATACCGCTCTCAGTTTATGACCGATACCAACGGTAACGGTATTATGAACCATATTTTCCACGGCTATGAGGAGTACAAGGGCGATATCGAAAACCGCCTTACCGGTTCTCTTGTCGTTCACGAATCGGGTGAGACCACCGGCTACGGACTTTTCAACACTCAGTCGAGAGGTAAGCTGTTTGTCGGCCCCGGCGTTCCCGTTTACGAGGGTATGATCATCGGTGAAAATCCCAAGAACGAGGACATTGTTTGCAACGTCTGCAAAAAGAAGGCCGCTACCAATATGCGTGCCGCAGGCTCCGACGATGCCTTGAAGCTCACTCCTCCTTCGATAATGAGCCTTGAGCAGTCCTTGGAATTTATCAAATCCGACGAGCTTGTTGAGATAACGCCGACCTCCATAAGACTCAGAAAGCGTATACTCGACAAGGAAACCCGTATGAAATACGAAAGCAAGCTCAGAAAGCAGTAATGGAATATATAATACTCGATAACGAATGGCATACGCCCTATTGCAAGGTCAACGGTAAATGCATAAACGAGCTTATTGAAATCGGCGCCGTCAAGCTTGATGAGGAGCTGAACGAAATATCACGTTTCAGCGTTCTCATAAGGTCTACCTTTACCGACAAGCTGAGCGGCCGTTTTCAGCGGCTCACCAACATCACGACCGAGGAAATGTTGCGTGACGGTATGACCTTTGATCAGGCCGTCAGCCTCTATTCGGAGTGGGCAGGCGAAGATGCCGTCACTATGACCTGGAGCAACTCGGATCTTTATGTTTTGCTCGAGAATTTTCGCTTGAGACGAAGGATAAACACCGTGCCGATAATCGGTAAATATATCGACCTGCAAAAATATGTCCAAAACGAGATGATCGGGCTCGGTCATACCATAACCTCTCAGGTTTCGGTCTCAAACGCCGCAATTATGCTCGGTCTTTCGATAGACGGCATAGGTCTGCACCGTGCGTTGGACGACAGTCTGCTTTGTGCCGATATGCTCCGCCGAGTTTATAATAAAGAGCGGCTTATGACCTATTGCATCGACACCTCGGTGCCCGATTATTACAAAAGGCTGACCTTTAAGGCCTATGTTATACGTGACCTTAACAATCCTCTTGTCAACAAGAAGAAAATGGAATTTAAGTGTGAGCGGTGCGGTAAGGATGCCAAAAGGGTGACCTCTTGGGCATTCAAGGGACATTATTTTAAGGCGGAATTCACCTGTCCTCACTGTGACTATAAGTTTATAGGACGTGTTACGTTTAAAAAGTATTACGACAAGGTCGTTGTCAAGCATAATACCGTGCCTATTCCGATAGCTCCCGTGAAGATCGAAATGCCGCAAAAGAACAGCAATACTTAAATATTCACCCGTACATCGGCATAGAATGTACGGGTGATTTTTTTATGGGAATACTTACCGGTTTTTGTGCGTTATTGCTTATAGTCAACGGTGTTTATCTGTCAGTCGGCTCTGAACTTTTCCAACTGAGACGGTTGGGACTTGTGTTCAAGGTGACGGTCGGAGGACTTGTAAAAAGCCGCAATACCGACGGCTTTAAGGCTATGGCGGTGGCACTCGGCGGAACGATCGGTGTCGGCAATATCATCGGCGTTGCGGCCGCAATAACGGTCGGAGGAGCAGGAGCCGTTTTTTGGATGCTGATAACCGGCTTTATGGGAATGATAATCAAATTCGCAGAAATATACATCTGTGTTGACGAGGCTAAGCTCAGCCACCGGGACTGCGGCGGTCCGATGTATGTGCTGAAAAACCGTTGCGGAAGGCTTGGCCGACCGATCGCGTTCCTGTTTGCGACGGCTTGCGTTGCGGCTTCGCTTTCGTCGGGGAATTTTTTACAGTCAAAAGCCTTTTACCGCTTTGCGGATATCGGCTTCGGACTGAGCTTCGGTGCGGTGACGGCCGTTTTGCTGCCGTTGGTGTTTGTTGTAATTTCGGGGCACGACCGACTTTTTCAAAATTTTTCCGCGGTGCTTGTGCCGCTGATGTCATCGGTCTATACTGTTGCAGTGATCGTTATGATTATCAAAAACCGTGAAAGAGTGCCAAGTGCTTTTCTTTCGGTATTTTCTGAAGGAATGGGATTAAGGCAGGCGGTCGGCGGAGCGGTCGGAACGGGACTTTCGCTCTCACTCAAAACGGGAGTTATGAAGGGACTTTTTACAAATGAGGCAGGTATGGGAAGCTCACCGATAGCCCATTCGGGAGCACGCAATGCCGACCCTTTTACTCAAGGCTGTTGGGGTGTTGTCGAGGTGTTTGTCGATACCGTGGTGGTCTGTATGCTGACCGCCGTTGCCGTTCTGTCGTCCGCAGAATACTGCAACGGTGTGACCGATGACCCGTTTTTGTTAATTTGCGAAATGTTTAAAAGCAGCTTCGGAGACTTCGGAATAAAGCTTTTAAGCTTCTCGGTATGCTGTTTTGCACTTGCGGCCGCCGTCGGCTGGTCTTATTACGGACTTAAGGCTTTGTCATTTTTGTCCGGCTCGCCGCTCTTGAGTAAGGCATACCGTCTGTGCTTTGTGCTTATGGTTCCGATTTCGGCGGTGCTCAGCGACGGTGCGGCTTGGCTTGCCACCGATTTTTTCAATTTTGCAATGCTGATACCGAATTCCTGTATGCTTCTTGCTATGGGCAACGCTGCCGTAAAGCCGCTGAAAAGAGCGAGAATGCTTGATTTCGGACACACCGAGGCGTATAATAAGAAAAAACCTTTGGGAAGGTGCAAGTATGATATGCAATCAATGCCCGAGAGGGTGCAACGCCGAGCGTGACGACGTTTCGGGTAAAGGCTACTGCAAAATGCCGATGCTTCCGAAAATCGCAAGAGCCGGTGTTCATATGTGGGAGGAGCCGTGCATCAGCGGCGAAAAAGGCTCCGGAACGGTCTTTTTCAGCGGTTGCTCGCTCGGCTGTGTGTTCTGCCAAAATAACGAAATATCACACGGCGGATTCGGCAAGACGGTTACTGTCGAACGCTTGGCCGAAATATTCCGCGAACTTGAAAATAAGGGCGTGCACAATATAAACCTTGTCAATCCGACTCATTATGTCAATGCAATAAAGGCGGCCGTCGGTATCTATAAGCCGAATATTCCGGTTGTTTATAATTCCGGCGGATACGATACCGTCGCACAGATCAAAACTGCGGCATCATTTTGCGATATTTTTTTGATGGATATGAAGTACCGTGACCCTGCACGTGCGCTTAAATATTCCAAGGCGGCCAATTATCCTCAGGTTAATGAGGCGGCGGTGCTTGCGGCGTCGGAAGCGGTCGGCGAAAATACCTTCGATTCCGACGGTATTATGAAGAATGGACTGATCATTCGCCATCTTGTCTTGCCTCAGGGCACAAGAGATGCCGCAGAGGTCGTAAAATGGGTGGGGGAAAATGCTCCTTGGGCGGTGCTGAGTCTTATGAGTCAGTACACGCCGGGCGGTGAGCTTGAGGGCTATAAAGAGCTTAACCGAAAAATCACAAAAAGGGAGTATAACAAGGTTTTGGAGGTGGCGGCAGAGTCGCCTGTTGAAACTGTTTTCACGCAACGGCTTTCAAGCGGCAGTACGGAATATATTCCGCCCTTTGATCTCAGCGGAGTATAAACAGTAATAATCCGAAAGCCTTGCTCATAAACATTACCGTAGTTAAATTATAAATCGGAGGAATGTTTATGAAAAATTCAGATTTATACGGCGACATTGCGGCAAGAACCGGCGGAGATATTTATATCGGTGTTGTCGGTCCCGTGAGAACCGGCAAATCGACCTTCATCAAAAAGTTTATGGACACCCTTGTTATCCCGAATATCGACGGCGATTATCAGAAGGAGCGTGCGACCGACGAGCTTCCTCAATCGGCAGGCGGTCGAACGATAATGACCACCGAGCCGAAGTTCGTGCCCGAAAAGGGTGTCAAAATAAGCCTTGAAAACAAGGTATCGATGAATGTTCGGCTGATAGACTGTGTCGGATATATCGTGCCGAGCTCGCTCGGATATATCGAGGACGATAACCCGAGAATGGTTATGACACCGTGGTTCGAGGACCCCGTTCCGTTTAATATGGCGGCCGAGTTCGGAACAAAAAAGGTCATAACCGAGCATTCAACAGTCGGTCTTGTGATAACGACCGACGGCAGTATAAGCGATATCCCCCGTGAGGAATACGCCGAAGCCGAGGAACGTGTCATCAATGAGCTCAATGCGATAAACAAGCCGTTTGTCGTGCTTTTGAACAGTATGTATCCCGAGAGCGATTCGGCTAAGGCAACCGCCGCCGAGATAGCCGAAAAATATTCGGTTGCCGTCAAGACCGTCAACTGCCTTGAGCTTGACGAAGGCGATATTCTCGACATTCTTTCCGAAATGCTTTACGAATTTCCCGTGAAGGAGCTGAAGGTCAGACTTCCTATGTGGATAACCGCCTTGCCGAGTGAGCATTGGCTGCAAAAACAGCTTTATTCCTCGGTCTTAAGCTCGGCAGAGAAGCTCAAAAAGGTTTCGCAGATCGCCGCATTTTCCGAAAGCTTGGCAGATTGCGACAATTTCACATATACTGCGGTCGAGGGCGTTGAGCTCGGAACGGGAAGCGCCACGGTTGCCGCCGATATCGAACGGACACTATTTTATACCGTGCTCAAAGAGTCGACCGGTGTCGATATCAACGACGAGCAGGAGCTTATGAAGGAGATCGTCGAATTTTCAAGAATCAAAAAGGAGTATTACCGAATCAAGAATGCGCTTGATGAGGTCGAGGCAACGGGCTACGGCATCGTTATGCCCGAGATCGACGAGCTGTCACTTGAGGAGCCCGAGATAGTAAGGCAGGGCGGACGTTACGGTGTGAGACTGCGTGCTTCGGCACCGTCGATCCATATGATGAAGGCAAATATCACGACCGAGGTCAGCCCGATAGTCGGCTCGGAAAAGCAGTCGGAGGATCTTGTGATGTACCTTCTCAACGAGTTCGAAGAGGAGCCGACCAAGATTTGGGATTCGAACATATTCGGCAAATCACTGCACGAGCTTGTCAACGAGGGACTTCATACAAAGCTTGCACGTATGCCGATCGATGCAAGGCAACGCTTGCAGGAAACGCTCGAACGTGTGATAAACGAGGGCTGCAGCGGACTTATTTGCATAATTCTTTAACACAAAACCGAGGCTTCGACCTCGGTTTTTGTTGTAAAAAATGCTTTATATTCTTTACATTTGTTTTGCAGTGTGATATAATAATCCTGCCAAACAAATCAACTCAATAGGAAACGTAAAGCACTAAAGGAAATTCTTTGGTGTTGTCATTCGTTATGTATTTTGATAAAAATGCAATTCCGTCCGAATGGCAACACGGTTTCCTTTGGGCTTAAGATTTGTTTGGCGACAATCGGAGTTGTGTTTTATGTGCGTCAGCTTCGGTTGGCGCACTTTTTCATTTTTAAGGAGGATTTTTTTATGGAAAAACTTTACGGCAACATCGGCAAAAAGATCAAATGTTTGGCACAGATATCATTTGTGCTTATGGCAATCGGGTCGTTTATCGGCGGCATTGTTATGGTGTCGATTGACGATTATCTGTGGGGCATTGGTTTTGCCACTATGTTCGGGGGACCTGTTGTAGCCTGGATAGGCTCATGGCTGCTTTATGCGTTCGGCGAAATCACCGAAAAGCTTTCGCTTATCGAGCGCAACACTCGCGGCGGACAAATCGTTTCCGAAGCTCAGGCCGAAGTTGACCAAAAGCGTTTGGCACAACTTGAACAGCTTCGCTCAAGCGGTCTCATTTCGGAAGAAGAATACCGTGCCGCCGTCAAAAAAGGTGAGGAGGCTTAAATATGGAAACATTGACCACGAAAAAATCAAAATTTTCACGTTCTTCCGTCATTAAAATAATAAGCATAGCGGCACTTATCTTTGCGGTTTTGTCATTTATAAGAAGTTTTTTAGATCTCGGTTACCATTGGTACCGTGATTACCGTGAGTATCATTACTTTTGGGTATTCGCCCCTTATTTTGGGGTTGTTGCGGAAAATTTGCTTTCTTATTTGCTGCCGGCAATTCTGCTTGTTGTTTATTCTTTTGCCTTTAATAAAAACGAACGAAATTTAAGCTTTGAAGCAAATGAATCGCTTAAACCGAAAATTGTTTTATCGGCTGCAATAGCTTCGGTAGCCGTTGGCGGTTGGATTTACGGTATAGTATGTTTTAGGTATTTTGAGCTCTGGATTATCCAGTGTCCATATGTGTTCGATTTTGTAATCGTAAGTATTGCCGCGGTGTTTTATATTGTTTCGGAATTCAAAAAAGTACCGCACAAGCTTATGCTGACGGTAAATATCATCAATGCGATTATTATTTTGATTATGCTTGGTTTTTTTGTTAAGCGTATTGTAGTGGCTGACTTTATATATATTTACCATAATGCAGACTACGTACTTACTTTAATTATTGCCGGCGTACTTATTATGGCCAATTTGTTGAAATGCAGCCAAAAGCTTCAAAACAAGTCGGCAATGATCAAAACCGTATTTCTGGTTTTAATTTTGTTATTTACTGTGATATATGTCATTGGTTTTATTTGTTATTATTTTCGTGAAACTCAAGGTTATTACCATTATACTTGGTATTATCCCAACTTCTATTATATCCTCTCAATAGCAACGGATGTAGCGGTAGCTTTGTTCAGTATAGTTTTGCTTGAATTTGTTATGCGTCCGAACAAAATGTTGAACGAGTCGAAAAAAGCGGCTTTTGACCCCAAGTCCGAATTGTTGGCGCTTAAACAACTGTATGAAAGCGGCTTGCTTAACGAAGAAGAGTATAACGAAAAGCGCAGCGCCGTTATTGCAAAACTTTAGTTTCACAGTTGCACACTTACTTTTTATGAATCATAGAAAATGCCGATCGGCTTATTGCCGGTCGGCATTTTTTTATATAACCTAAAAAATATTCCTAAATAAGAATAATTACTATTGACAAATAGAAAAAGATGTGTTATATTATACTCGTAACAGGGAATAACCTATTACAGAGCACGGAAAGGGGAGGGAGAATGGAACCGAGAGCAAAGCATTTCAAAAAACGCGATGCGATTTTAAGGTGCGTTAAAGGCACAAAGGTTCACCCGTCGGCCGATTGGGTCTATGCAGCACTCAAGCCCGAGATCTCCGATCTTTCGCTCGGAACCGTTTACCGCAATCTTGCGCTTTTCAAGGAACAGGGGCAGATAATCAGCCTCGGAACGGTAAAGGGCATAGAACGGTTTGACGGCAATGTTGAGCCCCACGTCCACTTCATATGTGAAGAATGTGGCGGTGTGCTCGATTTGGAAAATGTTGAAATTCCGCAAAGCCTGACAGAAAACAACAGTGCTTTAAGCGGTGCAAAGGTCAATAGCTGTCAGCTCACCTTTACGGGCGTTTGCGGCAGTTGTAATAAAACAGTTTACGGAGGAAATTTATTATGAAAAAGTTTGTATGTCCCGTTTGCGGTTATGTTCATGAGGCAGAGTCTATGCCCGAGGATTTCGTATGTCCCGTTTGCAAGGTTCCCGGTTCCAAGTTTAAGGTAATGGAAGAGGGCAAGCTTGCCGCAGAGCATGAGCTCGGAATCTATGAGAAGACAGTGAAGAACAACCCCGATATTTCGGAAGAAGATAAGGCATATATCCTTGAGCAGCTTATGGCCAACTTCAACGGCGAGTGCTCCGAGGTCGGAATGTACCTCTGTATGGCACGTATCGCACACCGTGAGGGTTATCCCGAGATCGGACTCTATTGGGAAAAGGCCGCTTACGAAGAGGCCGAGCACGCCGCAAAGTTTGCCGAGATCCTCGGCAGCACCTTGGAGCCCAATATGAAGGCTACCACTAAGGACAACCTTGCATGGCGCGTTGATTGCGAATTCGGCGCAACTCAGGGCAAGTATGACCTTGCCGCCTGCGCCAAGAAGAACGGCCTCGATGCCATCCACGACACCGTCCACGAAATGGCAAAGGACGAAGCACGGCATGGCAAAGCATTTGAAGGTCTGCTGAAGAGATACTTTGGCTAATAAATAGCCTTAAATACTGACTTTTTACGAGAGGGAATGGCTGCTGCCG
>CAZWLH010000014.1:0-27589 GCA_964634675.1 uncultured Eubacteriales bacterium | reverse complement strand
ATGCCCGAAGCGGACTTGCCGTAAAGCTGGGAATAACCCTCTCAAACTGTGTCGGCGTTATCGATAGCGATTACCGAGGAGAGATAAAGGTCGGACTTATAAACCTTTCAAGTGAGCCTTACACCGTGCAAAGCGGCGACCGCATAGCACAGCTTGTCATCGCTCCCGTGATTATGCCGCAAATAGAAGAATGTGATGAATTGGATGAGACCGAGCGTGCTTCGGGCGGCTTCGGCTCGACAGGTAAAAATTAAATGGACAGTATCAAAAGAAAAAATAAGATAATAATGAACGTTACGGCCGTTGCGATATTTGCTTTGAGCTATTTGATCTGCGTTTTTTGCGGATATAAATACTTAAACGTCGGCGGCAATATCGGTGAGCTGCTGAAAATTCCGGCATATTACAGTATTTCCTGTTACGTGTTTGTTGCGGTACTTGCGGCACTTGCCGTGTTCGGTTGTATTTATAAAAATCGGCTGATGCTCTTTTTGGCGGCAGGCTATGAGCTTGTGTTTATATTGGGCTTTGCCATGCTTGCGTTTTCGGCAACCGGAGCTATCGGCAACGATATTTTGAATACTGCCGCAGTTGTTGCCTCAACCGTGGCAATCATCCCCGTTTACGGCGTGATATGGCACATCAATTGGTTATTTTTCGTGCTTTTCGCGGCCATAACAGTGTTCGGCGTTGTTGCGATAATCAAGGCACTGAAGCGCAAATAAAAGTGAAGGCACTGTCGGGCAAAGCTTTTGAAGGCTTTGCGGCAGTGCCTGTTTTTTGTAAAAGCATTATTCCTGCAGCAAGTGATTTTCTTTAAAGCGAAGCCTGTCGGCAAGCATTGCGATAAACTCACCGTTGGTCGGCTTGCCGGTGACGGCCGACACTGTGTTGCCGAAATATTTGTAGTGAATATCGTCGTCGACCCGATTCCAAGCGACCTCGATAGCGTGACGAATCGCACGCTCGACCCTTGACGGAGTTGTGCCGTAGTACCGTGCGACCTCGGGATAAAGCAGCTTGGTCACCGAGCAGGCGATGTTAATATCGTAAACCGACACAAGGATAGCACGCCTGAGATAAGCATAGCCTCTTATGTGTGCCGGAACACCGATCTCACGTAAAATGTCGGTGATGACAAGCTCCAAGGTCTCATCGCTCGGCGCGTTGGGTCCCGAAGTCAAAGGCTCCGGCCGTGTTTCACCTAATGAGACGTCGGTGCCGATGTCGGGTCGGTTTAAAGAAGCTGAGTTTTTCATACAAATTCCTCCGTTTTATCGATCAAAAAATAAAATGTGTTATAATACCAACGAATTTCACTTGTAATTGTAAATACGATGTGTTATAATGTAACTGCAATTACAAGTACGCTAACATAAAGGAGCGATTATTATGCCACCGAGAGGAAAGCAACCCAGCGGTTTACTTACACAACAGAAAATGCTGCGTTCAGCGGCTACGCAATTTATGGAAAAAGGTTATGAGGGTGCAACCACGGCGGAAATTGCACGAAACGCCGGAATGACACCGAGCTCTTTTTTCAGAGCATATCCGAACAAAGAAGCAATTTTGCTTGAGTTTGTCAAATGGATTTTTGTCGGACAGTACGATTTGGCTCAAAAAATCAGCGGCTCGGATGATCCTATGGTAATATGTGCGGTCGAGGCAGGACTTGAGCTTCATACTGCCGAGCTGAGCGAACAGCTTCGTGAACTGTTTGTCACCGCATACTCTCTGCCGACGACGAGCAACTATATCTATCGTGTGATGTCGGAAAGACTTTATCAGGTCTTCCGTCACCTTATGCCCGAGGCCAAGGCCAAGGATTTTTACGAGATGGAGATCGCATCGGCAAGTATGATACGAGGCTATATGGCCGTTCAGTGCGATATGTATTTTACGATCGAAGCCAAGATAACCCGTTTCCTTGACTGTGCACTCAAGCTTTATAACACCGAGGAAAAGGAACGCAAGAGAATAATCGATCTGACACTTTCAATGGATCTTCATTCAACTGCCGAAAATATTGTCAGCAGTACCTTGAAAAAGGTCGAAAGCGGCGAGCCTATTGCAGGCCGCTTGATTTATTAAGCCACAGCGGAGCGAATTTTCGTTCCGCTTTTTTATTTACCTCACTTTTCTGCCAAAGATATTTTTTGAAGTGGTCACACTTCAAATGTAACCGCAAATGTATTATCACTTGCGACCACAATCACATAATAGCACACAAGTGCCGAATATGCAACAGTAAATTTTAAAAAATTAAGTATTTTTCGTGATTTCACAAATTTTCAAGGCGAGATTTGTAACATTTTGCTGAAATTTACCGAATTTGTGCCCGAAAAAAGCCGTTTGTTTGACCGTTTTCCGAATTTTAAATGTCAAAATTTTATTCAAACGATCATAAGAAATACGGAATATATTTATAAAAAGTGTAATATAAATATTAAAGATTTAGGTCTTTGAACCGAAAAATTCATTTTTAATGAATTTTTGAGATTTTTTGTAAAAAGACTTGACATTTTGTAACGATTTGAGTATAATGTGCATAGGTTCAATACGGGAATGTAATTTGTGATTACACACGCAAGTATGAACACAAAATGTGAAAAATAACACAGTGATAGGCAAATCAGCAGAAATGCTGAGACGCAAAGCCAAGGTGTCTAAACAACTACGTTGTATGATTGACCGGCTGCAAAACTGCACTTTTTTGTGCGTTTTGTAGCCGGCTTTTTATTTTAATTTCAAAAAAATAGAAAGAGGGCAGTTCTATGAAAAAAACAATATGGGGCTATAATATACAGGAGGTTGACGAAACCGTCGGTTATCTCGAAACGCAAAATATCAAGCTTGAAAGACAGGTCAAGCAGCTTTCCGCAGAGCTTGACAAGGCCAAAAAGGAACTTGAGGAGAAGGGAACCGCTGCCGATGCTTCGCTGATTTCGGAAAAGGACGGCTTGATAGCCGAGCTTCGCGCCAAAACCGAAGTGGCTGAGGCCAAGAGCCTTGAGCTTGTCTCACAAAACGAAGCTTTGAACAAAAAAATAAGTGAGCTGACCGCCGAAGCCGCCGCGAAGGATCCGTTCGAAAATATCGGCAGCATTTGCAGGCAGGTATATACCGATATTCACAACTCCAAGCAGCGTGCAAAGGAGTCTATCGAAGACTTTTTAAGCGAATTTTGGGAGGAATGGAAGAGATATGAAGCTCAGCTTACCGATCTTTCCGATAAGCTTGCCGCCAAGCAGCAGAAGAGCAGAGAGTCTTTTATTTCCTAGGAGGCACGGTGGCAAGTCGGTATTCTTTCAAACGTTGCAGGGTCTTCGACATATTCAATACCGTATTTGCAAAGCACCATTCCCCAATGTGCCTCGGCCTCTTTGTCATCGAGATTGATTTTTTTTCATAAATTTCTTCGGCTTTGTCGAACTCCGAATGAATACGAAGTCTGTTAGCACGGTTGAAAAGATTTGCAATCGCTTCATCATTGTTTTTCGGTAAAGTTTGTTTTGTACCGCAATATTCGCATTCGCAGATTGTCATATTCTCGGTAACATTTAGATCTCCGCCGCACATTTTGCATTTGAAAATTGTCATTATATTTTCCTCCCCGAATTCTTAGCAACATAATCGGTATTATCTTGTATTCGGTTACATAAACCAACCCTTCCGTACGCTCAGTACGAAAACAATTCTAAAATACGGCATAAAAAATCAAGCCTTTTCATTTTATGAGTTTGAAAAGGCTTATTCGTGTTATCTCTTTTCGACATTGTTTTTGCAAAACTGAACTTTTAATATAAAAATCGTTGCAAATGCTTATTTGCGGTGTTTTGTGCCGGTAGAAATAATATAAATTCGTGTTGTGTTTATGCTTGAGTGTCCGAGTATATCGGCAAGTTTTGCAATATCTTTTTCGATTCCGTAAAACACACGGGCGAAAAGGTGTCGCAGATTATGCGGAAAGACTTTTTGCGGATTTACATTTGCCTGTTCGCAAAGGCTTTTCATCTATCGCCAAATGTTTGTGCGGCTGATAGCCTTGCCCGTTCTTGTAACAAATATCATTCCGCTTGTGATGTTCTGCCTTTTGCATAATTTAATAATTTTTTCTGTAATTCCCGAACGATAAAAACCGTTCGTGTTTTGTTTTTAAGTGAAACTACCGCTTCGCCGTTTTGCACCGCCTCGACAGTAATAAATTGCAATTCACTGACACGAATACCCGTGCCGCAAATTGTCTGCAAAATCATATTAAGTCTTTCGTTTTTATTGTTCTTTGCCGCCTTGCAAAGTCGTTCATATTCGGCTCTTGTAAGTTCTTTTTCTTCAGAACAGTAAATCTGTTTTTGCAGTTTTATTGATTTTACTTTAAGCTCCCACCAACCGACAAAACCGAAAAATGAATTTAAGCTCGCCAACACGGAATTAACCGAACGGACTTTGTAATTTTCCTGCAGCTGCCGTTTGTATTCAATAACCGTTTCTTTTGAAATTGCATCATCGTTAATATAATCGGCAAATGCCGTTACATCACTAATATATTTCTCAACCGTTGCCTTGCTCCTTTCCTCTAAAATCAAATGCCCTTTGAAGTTCGTTATAAGTTCTGCACTTATAGTTTTCTTTTCCATTTCGCTACCTCCGAATAATATTTTACCCTAAAGTCACGAAAACAAAATATCGGACAAATCAAGGTGGTGATTTAATCGGAATGTTGAGCTTTTGGTCATAAAACCGAAAATGCTTTCATACATTCCAACAGAAGCTTTGAAATGGGGAGCTGAGTGTATGAAAGAGGCAACAAGGGACAGGGCTGAGCTGCTCGGAGAATATCTCGTAGATACCGGAGCCACCGTCCGCGCTGCGGCTAAGGTCTTCAAAATAAGCAAGTCGACGGTACATAAGGATGTTGCCGAGCGGCTGCGAAGGAGTGATCCGCAGCTTTGGGCGAAGGTCAAGGCGGTTCTCGAACGCAACAAAAGCGAAAGGCACATACGCGGAGGCCTGGCGACAAGAAAGAAGTATAAGGGAATTTGAACCCTCGAATTGCTTGTTTTGATTGACAAAACAGATGTTAGGTATTATAATATACTTCGTGATATTATGCGCCGCTCTATGCGGCTGATTGGAGTATATTATGGAATGGATGTCTCTTAATACCCTTAGAGAAAAATATCTTTCGTTTTTCGAAAGCAAGGGTCATTTGCGCTTGCGCAGCTTTTCGCTTGTGCCGGACAACGATAAATCCCTGCTTTTGATAAATTCGGGTATGGCACCTATGAAGAAGTTCTTCACCGGTGAGGTCACACCTCCCCGCACACGTGTCACTACCTGTCAGAAGTGCATCCGCACGCCCGACCTTGAGCGTGTCGGACAGGGCTGAGCTGCTCGGAGAATATCTCGTAGATACCGGAGCCACCGTCCGCGCTGCGGCTAAGGTCTTCAAAATAAGCAAGTCGACGGTACATAAGGATGTTGCCGAGCGGCTGCGAAGGAGTGATCCGCAGCTTTGGGCGAAGGTCAAGGCGGTTCTCGAACGCAACAAAAGCGAAAGGCACATACGCGGAGGCCTGGCGACAAGAAAGAAGTATAAGGGAATTTGAACCCTCGAATTGCTTGTTTTGATTGACAAAACAGATGTTAGGTATTATAATATACTTCGTGATATTATGCGCCGCTCTATGCGGCTGATTGGAGTATATTATGGAATGGATGTCTCTTAATACCCTTAGAGAAAAATATCTTTCGTTTTTCGAAAGCAAGGGTCATTTGCGCTTGCGCAGCTTTTCGCTTGTGCCGGACAACGATAAATCCCTGCTTTTGATAAATTCGGGTATGGCACCTATGAAGAAGTTCTTCACCGGTGAGGTCACACCTCCCCGCACACGTGTCACTACCTGTCAGAAGTGCATCCGCACGCCCGACCTTGAGCGTGTCGGACATACCGCACGTCACGGTACATATTTTGAGATGCTCGGAAACTTTTCGTTCGGTGACTACTTTAAGAACGAGGCTATCGAGTGGGCGTGGGAGTTTTTGACTAAAACTCTCGAAATTCCCGAAAATCTTCTTTGGCCGAGTATTTACGAAAACGACGATGAAGCATATGACATCTGGGCAAACAAGATCGGTGTCGATCCCAAGCATATCGTCCGTCTCGGCAAGGCCGACAATTTCTGGGAGCACGGCTCGGGTCCCTGCGGCCCCTGCTCAGAGATATATTTCGATCGCGGCGAGAAATACGGCTGCGGTTCTCCCGATTGCAAGCCGGGCTGTGACTGCGACCGTTATATGGAGATTTGGAACAACGTTTTCTCTCAGTTCAACAACGACGGAAACGGCAATTATACCGAGCTTAAGCAGAAGAACATCGATACCGGTATGGGCCTTGAGCGTCTTGCCTGTGTAATGCAGGGAGTGGACAACCTTTTCGAGGTCGATACCGTAAGAAATATCCTCAATGAGGTTTGCCGCATTGCCGGCGTTGAATACGGAAAGGATGCCAAGGCCGATATTTCGATTCGTGTCGTTACCGACCACGTCAGAGGCGCATCCTTTATGATATGCGACGGTGTGCTTCCGTCGAACGAGGGCAGAGGCTATGTTCTTCGCCGTCTGCTTCGCCGTGCCGCACGTCACGGACGTTTGCTCGGCATAAACAAAATGTTCCTTTGCGATATATGCAATAAGGTCATCGGCGAGAATAAGGATGCATATCCCGAGCTTGTCGAGAAGGCCGATTACATCCGCAAGATAATATCGGTCGAAGAGGAAAACTTCGGCAAAACCATCGATCTCGGACTCAAGTTGCTTGACGATATTACGGCAGGCGGAAGCTCAAAGGTGCTTTCGGGTGCCGATGCCTTTAAGCTCAGCGATACCTACGGCTTCCCGATCGACCTTACCAAGGATATTTTGGAAGAAAAGGGCTGGACCGTCGATGAGGCCGAGTTTGAGCGCCTTATGACCGAGCAGAAGGACAGAGCGAGAAACGCAAGAAAGGCCGCAGACGGTGAGTCATGGAAGAGTACCGAGCTGAGCTTTGACGGTGTTGCCGCAACCGAGTTCTTGGGATACAAAGAGGATGAATGTGAGGCAGAGGTTGTCGATATCGTCATCGACGGCACTCATTCCGAAGCTGCCGAAAACGGCGACCGTGCGGTCGTTGTCTTAGACAGAACCGTCCTTTACGCCGAAAGCGGCGGACAGGTCGGCGACAAGGGCGTTATCTGCTCTTTGTCCGACGGAGAGGCAATGCTTCGTGTCGATGATGTTAAAAAGAACGCAAGCGGTGTATTTATGCATATGATAGAGGTCGTCGGCGGTACTTTGAAAATCGGCGATAAGGTTAAGGCCGCTATTGATACCGAGCGCAGAGCCGCTATCCGCCGCAACCATACTGCGGCACACCTCTTGCAGGCAGGACTACGTAAGGTGCTCGGCACCCATGTCGAGCAGGCAGGTCAGCTCGTAAACGAGTCGGCCGTAAGATTTGACTTTACCCATTTCTCGGCACTTACCGCCGATGAGATAAAGGCAGTCGAAGCCTTTGTAAACGATGCCGTTTTCTCGGCTATCGAGGTTGAAAATACCGAAATGCCGATAGACGAGGCCAAGGCACTCGGCGCTATGGCACTGTTCGGCGAAAAATACGGTGATATCGTCCGTGTTGTCAACGTTCCCGGTTGCTCGGTCGAGCTTTGCGGCGGTACTCACATCGCAAATACCGCACGCATAGGCGGCTTCAAGATCGTTTCCGAATCGTCGGTCGCATCGGGTGTTCGCAGAATCGAGGCCGTGACTGGCCGCGGTGTGCTGGAGCTCCTTGACAAGTATGTTTCCGAGATAGCCACCGCTTCTGCCGCATTGAAGCTCAACAATCCGTCCGAGCTTGCCGCTAAGTGCGAGCAGATGGCGGCAGAGCTTAAGGCAAACGCACGCGAGATCGAGCGTCTTAATTCCAAGCTTGCCGGCTTCAGAGTGGATGAGCTTATCGGCTCTGCCGAGAGCATCGGCTCGGTATCGCTTATCACGGTGGTCTTTGAGGGTGTCGGAAGCGATACTCTTCGCAGTATGGCCGACAAAATAAGAGATAAGAAGCCCGAAGCGGTTGCGGTTTTTGCCGATGTCAACGGCGAAAGCGTTACCTTTGCCGCAACGGCAGGCAAGGAGGCTCAGGCCGCAGGCATTATGTCCGGAAAGCTTGTTTCCGCGGTTGCCGCTGTTGCAGGCGGAAAGGGCGGCGGACGTCCCGACTTTGCAATGGCCGGCGCCAAGGACTCCTCCAAGGCGTCCGAGGCACTTGCTTCGGCAGCCGAAACCGTTCGCTCAATGCTTAAGTGAGGTGTGATAAATGGACTGTCTTTTTTGTAAGATAGCGGCAGGTGAGGTGCCGTCGACCAAGATATTCGAGAACGACGATGTTTATGCGTTCGCCGATATTGCACCTCAGGCTCCGTTCCATGCTGTGATAATTCCCAAAAAGCATATCAAATGTGCCGATTGCATAAATTCCGAAAACAGCTACCTCATAGCTCGTATTTTCGAGGCGATTGCTGAGATCTCCAAGCAGGAAGGCTTGGAAAACGGCTACCGTATTGTCAATAACTGCGGCGAGGACGGCGGACAGACCGTCGGACATCTGCATTTCCATATGCTCGGCCGCCGTTCGTTGGCTTGGCCTCCGGGCTGATAAAGCGTTAAAAATCAAGCAGACTTTGTCTGTTACACTATTTTTCGGAGATGGAAAAAATGGAAAAGGTATATGAAATAAATATTGCCGGACTCAAGCGCAGACTTCCGCTTTGCGCAGTAAACGAGCATCTTGACATTGCCGCATTTATCATTTTCGGCGATGTTGAGCTGACTGTGGCCGCTTCGGCAGAGCTTTTGAAAAAGGTCAAAAGCTTCGACGTTATCGCAACGCCCGAAGCCAAGAGCATACCGTTGGCATATGAGCTTTCCCGTCAGTCGGGCAAGCCTTATATCGTCGCTCGCAAGGGTCCCAAGGTTTATATGAGAAATCCCATTTCGGTTGATGTTACATCGATCACTACCCAGCACGAGCAGCATCTCTTCCTCGGCACCGACGAGGTTGCCATGATGAACGGCAAAAAGGTACTTATAATCGACGACGTTATAAGCACCGGCGAATCGCTTGATGCTATGAAGAAGCTTGTCACACGTGCAGGCGGTATTATTTCCGATTGCTGCGCGGTGCTTGCCGAGGGCGATGCCGCCAAGCGTGACGATATCGTCTTCCTGGAGCCGTTGCCGGTATTCTTTAAATAATTTCCAAAACAGCTTGTCACGGCTTAAATAACGGTTGACAAGCTGTTTTTTTTTGATATATTAAGAGTAGCACATTTGCAATATAATTTTAAATTTTGTGAAGGAGTTTGAAATGAAACACATTTTTTCGTTACTTTTATTGTTCTGCGTGACACTTGGCCTGTTTGCCAGCTGCGGAAGTAAAAAGCCTGATAACAATACAAGCCAAACCGCTTCGGTGAAGGTCGATGACTGCATTTTCTCGACCGAGAACGTTAATTTCATTTCGGAGGGTGAGTCGCTTTACCGCATTGTAAGACCCGAAGGTGATACCGAAATGTCGGCGACGGCAGGTGCACTTTTCAAAAAAATGAAGACCTTGCTCGGTGTTGACGTTAAAAACGTTGCCGATACCGAGGACGGCACCGATAGGTATGAAATTCTTGTCGGCAACACCAACCGTCCCGAAACCGAGCTTGTTAAAAATTATATTTATCAGAACGTCGGCGGACGTTACGATGACGGTATTATCTGCACCGTCGACAAAAAAATAGTCATATACTCCGATAATCCCGAAAAAATCAAGACCTTGGTCGGTCTTTTTGCCGATACATATGTAAAGCCCGACGGCGTTGTCGGCGGAATACGTGATATTAAGGCCGCAGAGGGTAACTTCGAAAGCATTACAGTCAACGGCATTGAGGTCGGCAAGTTCAAATTCATCAGACCGCATATCAACTCATCTTATTTGACCGAGCTTGAAATGGAAAAGGCGGCCGATACCGTTTATGCCAAGACCGGTTATAAAATGACCATTGCTCACGATTCTTATGAGCAGCCGGGTGAGTATGAAATAATTGTCGGAAATGCCAACCGTGACGGTGTTGAGGCGATAACCGATTACGACAAATATTCGATAACCGTTAAGGGAACCAAGGTGTATATCAACGGCGGAAGCGCACACGCTACCGCTATCGGCGTTTCCGAGTTTGCGAAAATGCTCAGCGGTGCCGTGACCGATTCGGCTTCACGTGTCGGTTCTTATGCCGAAACAATAAACAACTATGATAAATCCACCTCTTACTATAAAACTTGGGGCGACGATTTCGACGGCACAAAGCTCGATACCTCAAAGTGGTTCCAGGTCGGAGAATACAACCAAACCTTGGGCTTGAACAATAAGATCTCGGTTCGTTCCGAGAATCCGCACGATGTTTTTGTCTCCGACGGCAAATTCTGGATCTGCGCACGCGAGGATGAGACCACCTATTACGGCGGTATGATCGATACTACCACGACGATGACCTATAAATACGGCTATCTCGAAATGAGTGCTCTCTTGCCGCACGGTGACGGTTTCTGGATCGCACTGTGGGCGTGCTCTAAGGATACCAACAGCTCCGTTGATCCGTCGCTTCCGGCGTATCTGCACCCCGAGATCGACATTGTTGAAATGTTTGGAAATTCTGCCTATTATGCCGCCAACTGCCATTCGTGGCCGACAACCTACGGCACTAACGAGCTGCATCTCAAGCATACCTCGCTTGACGGTATATACAGCAACGAGAAGAAGTACTCAAGCCCCGACGACGGTGTTCTGCTCGGCAGTGATTTCCACACCTACGGCTTTTTGTGGGACAATACGAAGATGGGCTTCACCTGCGACGGCGACCTCTTCTTCGTTTACGATACCACCGCAAGCGAGCTTGACCGTGAGTGCTTTAACCACAGTATGTATCTGATATTCAGTATGGCTCTCGGCTTCAATAACAGTCCGAATGCCACCATAACCGATGACCCCATTGCCTGGACCGAAACCAACAAATATGTGCTTGATTGGTTGAATATCTACCAAATGGACGACGGTCTTTGTGAATTGAATATTTTGAAATAAAATTTATCCGTCCTCCGCTTGCGTTAAGCACAAAAGGAGGGCGGATTTTTTAAATTTAATAAAAAGTATACAAAAGTTCGAAGCAATCTGCTATAATAGATAAAAAGGCTATCGGTTAAGCTCAAAACTCAAGAGGTGGTTTTATGAAAAAGAAAATACTCAGTTCAGCTGCGGCCGCAATTTTGCTTTTAACGGTGATTTTTCTGTTTTCCGCTTGCGGCGGCGACAGCGGAACCGTCTTTGAAAGCGACGGCTTTAGATATAGGGTATATTCCGATCGAACCGAGCTCATAGAATACATAGGCTCGGGTGGCGAGGTGACCGTTCCCGCACGTCTGAAGGGCGAGAATGTGACGGTTTTGGGTGAGGGGATTTTCAAAAACCGCTCGAATATATCGTCGGTAAAGCTACCCGAAACACTTAAAACGATTGGTGCCGAAGCCTTCAGTCATTGCACGGGACTCAGCACGCTCGATATTCCCGAGGGCGTGACCGAGATCGCGACCGGTGCCTTCAGCTTTTGCACAGGACTTAAGCTTTTGTCGTTGCCGTCAACGCTTGCCGTTTTGCCTGATAACGCCTGCTATCAGTGCCTGAGTCTTGAGCGTGTTGAGTTTTCAAACGGCTTGACATCTGTCGGTGCTAGTGCCTTCTATTCCTGCCGTGCCTTGAATGATGCCGCATTGCCGTCCACGCTTTTGACGGTCGGTGATTTTGCCTTTGACAGCTGTACAGCACTTACCGGTGTCGTATTTCCCGATTCGGTCACCGATATCGGCGAGGGTTGCTTTGAAAACTGCACCTCAATTGCCGAAGTCGAATTCGGAAGCGGCCTTAAAACGGTCGGCGACGGTGCGTTTTTGAACTGCACAAAGCTTTCCTCGGTCAAGCTCAACGAAGGACTTATTTCGGTTGGAAATAACGCTTTTTCCAAAACCTCGATAGAGAGTATAAGCTTCCCCGATTCGGTCGCAGATATCGGCTCGGCTATGGCCGATTGCGAAAAGCTCAAGGAGGTCAAGCTTCCGCAGCTGTTGGGGGTGATTTCCGACAGTATGTTCGACGGATGCAGTTCGCTTGAAAAAATCGAGATACCGTCGGGTGTCACCGCTATCGGCAGCCGTGCCTTCTTCGGATGCGAAAAGCTTGAGCCGCCCGTGATGCCCGAGGACTTGACATCGGTCGGTGATTACGCCTTTGCGCAGTGTGTGAATTTCAAAAAAGTGAGTTTTCCCGACACACTGACCGAACTCGGAGACGGTGCTTTTTCGCAGTGTGTTTTGCTGAATGACGTTAATCTCGGCAACGGTCTCACGACAATCGGCGCCGAGGCGTTTGAGTCCTGCCTGAAGCTTCGCTACATCACCCTGCCGCAATCGGTGACAGAGGTCGGCGAAAACGTGTTCAAGTCCTGCTCGTATCTTCGCAGGGTTACCGTAAAAAAGGCCGAAGGAAGCTTTGACACCTCAACGTGGGGCAAGGGCTTCAGCGTGATTTGGAAACTGGAAAGTTGAAATGAGAAAGAACGATAAAAGAAATATAGGCAAAATAGCGGCCGATATTTTCGAAAAGGAGTATACCGGTGCCGTTTGCTCACTTGATTATGAGTCGGGCAACGCCTTTCAACTGCTGATAGCCACAAGGCTTTCGGCACAGTGCACCGATGCGAGGGTGAACCTTGTTACTCCGAAGCTTTTCGAACGCTTCCCCGATGCCGAAAGTATGGCAAAGGCGCCACTGTGTGAGGTCGAAGAGCTGATAAAGACCTGCGGCCTATATAAAACAAAGGCAAAGGATCTTATAGGGATCGGCAAAATGCTTTGCGAGGATTTCGGCAAAGTCGTGCCCGATACGGTCGAGGAGCTTATAAAGCTGCCCGGTGTCGGGCGAAAAACCGCGAATTTGGTATGCGGCGACATATACGGCAAGCCTGCGGTGGTTGCAGATACGCATTTTATAAGACTGTGCAACCGCTTCGGATTTGTAAACACGACCGATCCGTTAAAGGTCGAAAAGGAAATGCGTGAAATACTGCCGCCCGAGCAATCAAACGGCTTTTGCCACCGAGCGGTGCTTCACGGACGGGCCGTCTGCACGGCTCGCAAGGCAAACTGCGAAGCTTGCTGTTTTAAGGAAATTTGTGAAAAACATTTGGAACATAAGGGTAAAAAGGAATGAAAATAATACATTGCGGTGATATTCATCTCGATTCTAAAATGGAGTCGCTGCCTGCCGCCAAGGCACGCATAAGAAGAAACGAAGTGACCGAAGCATTCCGCAGAATGGTCGACTTTGCGGTTGAGAACGACGTTTCCGCGGTAATAATCGCAGGCGATCTTTTCGACGGCGACCGAATAACCAAAGCCACGGCTGATCTTGTCTTCGGAAAAATAAGAGAGTGCGACGGCATTGAATTTTACTATCTCAGAGGGAATCACGATGCCTGTAAAAGCTTTTATGACGGTGAATTGCCGAAAAATCTGCACCTTTTTTCAAATGGCTGGGTGACATATGAAATAGGCGATATTGCCGTTACCGGTGTCGAGCTTAATGACGAAAACTGCCGGCATATATACGGCAGCCTGAGGCTTCCGCAGAATAGGTTCAACATTGTCACCATGCACGGCGAGCTGACCACCGCTTCGGCCGTCGACGCGGTCAACCGAAGCGAGCTTGCGGATAAAGGCATAGACTATCTTGCACTCGGCCACATTCATAAGCACGACTTCGGCACGCTCGGACAAAGCGGTGTATGGTGCTATCCCGGCTGCCTTGAGGGCAGAGGCTTTGACGAGTGCGGTGAAAAGGGCTTTGTACTGCTCGATATCGACGGCAGCAACCTTAAATATAAATTTATAAAGAATTCGTCACGTGATATAATCGAGGTCAACTGTGATATTTCGGGTATTGGTGACACCTCCGAAATGATAGGAGCTATCGACCGAAGCATAAGCAAAATAGGCAGGGAGAACATAGTAAAGCTTTGCCTTACGGGAAATGTGCTGGTCGATGCCCATAAGGATACCGAATATTTCAAAGGATATCTGGCCGACCGCTTTTGGTTTGCGAAGGTCAAGGATGAGACTCGGCTTGAGCTTCGACCCGAGCTTTATGAAAACGATGTTTCGCTTAAGGGCGAATTTATAAGACAGGCAAAGGAATCGGGCTTAGAGGGAGAAATGCTCGACCGAGTTATTGCCTGCGGCTTGGCGGCGCTGAGAGGAGATGAGCTTTGATGCGAATAGTCAGATGCAGTGTGCAAAATTTCGGCACGCTTTCCGGCTTTGACTGCGAGCTGAATGACGGATTGACCGTCATAAAGCAGGATAACGGCTTTGGCAAGTCTACCTTAGCCGTGTTCGTGAAGGCGATGTTTTACGGACTTCCGCAGTCTGCAAAGCGAAATCTCGACGAAAACGAACGCAAAAAGTATACACCGTGGCAGGGCGGAAGCTTCGGCGGTTCGCTTGTGTTTGAAAAGGACGACAGACAGTACCGCATTGAGCGAAGCTTTGCCGCAAAGGAGAAGGACGATACCTTTAAGCTTTACGACTTTTCCTTGAACAGTGAAAGCCTCGAATATTCTTCGAATATCGGTTTTGAGCTTTTCGGGATAGATGCCGAAAGCTTCGAACGCAGTATTTATCTGCCGCAAAGCTTTGCGGCTGTTTCGATAAATACGAGCCTTAGAGCCAAGCTGACCGACCTTGTCGAAAACAGTGACGATATGAGCGGCTGCGACAAGGCGATCGAAAAGATAAATAAAAAGCAGAAGGAGCTGAGCTATCAGAACGGCGCAAAAGGTGAAATCGCCAACAAAAAAGCCGAGCTCGAGCTGCTTTCGCAAAAATATTCCGATGCGCTTGCAGCGGAAAAAAATCATCGGATCCTGAGTGATGAAATAAAAAGGCTTCAAGCCGAGACCGAGGAGCTGTCGCACGTGGGTGCCGCGCTCGACAAAAAAATAACCGCCGCCTCCGATGCGGCGGCAATTGAGCAGAGCTGAGCTATCAGAACGGCGCAAAAGGTGAAATCGCCAACAAAAAAGCCGAGCTCGAGCTGCTTTCGCAAAAATATTCCGATGCGCTTGCAGCGGAAAAAAATCATCGGATCCTGAGTGATGAAATAAAAAGGCTTCAAGCCGAGACCGAGGAGCTGTCGCACGTGGGTGCCGCGCTCGACAAAAAAATAACCGCCGCCTCCGATGCGGCGGCAATTGAGCAGATCGAAAAAACACGCTCGGAATATTCGGATGAAGTAAATAAACGCCGTGAAGCACTGTCCTCGCTCAAAGCCGGCTATCCGAACGGCTTCTCAACCGATGAGGAGCGTGCGGCCGTGCTTGCAAAAATAAGGGAACTTTCGACACTTGAAAGCGAAATGAATGCATTGGCAATCGATACCGCCGATGAGGAACGGTTGTATGAGCTCGAACGGCAGTTCGCCGACGGTACTCCGACCGATGCCGAAATAAGTGCAAAGCGGCGTGAGCTTTCCAATGCCGCACAAAACGCGGCAAGGCAAAAAGAGATAGAAAAAATGCTTGACGGCGGCGAGACCGAGAAGAGACGAGGTGCTGCACCGACGGTTATCGTCTGCCTGTCTGCGGCCCTTGCTGTCGCAGGCGGAGTGACCTGTGTGTTCCGGCTTGCAATAGGTGTTATTATTTTGGCAATAGCCGTTTTGGGACTCGGTGCTTCGGCGTTTTTGCACTTGAAAATTATGATTTCCGCCACGAATCATACCGATAAGTCGGCATTGAGGCGTGAATATAACGGCATTTGCTCCGAAACCGAGGCACTTTTACAATCGGTCGGCGAATTTTTGTCGAAATACCGTGCCGACGGAGAGCCCGATAAGGCACTTGACAAAATCTCCAAGGATGTATTCGAGCTTGAAAGGCTGCGATTGGCTCATACGGAGCGCAACAAAGAGCTTGATGCCCGCCATAACAGGGCGACGGTGCTCGAAAAAGAGATAAAAGCCTTTTTCGCCGGCTATCTTTTAAGTGACACGGACGGCTATGAAGTCGGAATGAGAGCACTCGAGCGTGACTGCGAGCACTTTGAACGTCTCGAGTCGGAGCTTCAAAGCTATACCGAAAAGCTCGGTCAGCTTCCGCCGAAGGCAGAGGTTCCCGTGACGGGACTTGACCGTGATGCTTTGCTCACCGAAAAGGAAACCGTTGTGAGCAAATTGGAAGCAAAGCGAAAAATGCTGTCGGAAAAAACCGCCGCGGCAGGTGCTCTTTCCGATAAGGTCGAGCAGATAAACGAATACGAAGATAAAATCGAATCGGCCAAGGCCGAGCTTTGCGAAATGACCGAGCAGCTTGAGGTGTATAAAAACGCCGCAGAGCTGTTGGAAAAGGCAAAATCGGCTCTTTCGGGAAAGTATTTGAAGCCGATGACCGACGGCTTCAAGAAATACTCCGAAATACTGAATATCCCGATCGACGGCTTTATGATCGATGAAAAGCTTGATATAACGCTCGAAACGGTCGGTGCCGGCCGTGTGCGTGAAAGCTTCAGCTTGGGCACACGGGATATGATAGATATCGCAATGCGGCTTTCGCTCGGCGAAGCACTGTTCGGCGGACGTCCTCCTGTGCTGATACTCGACGATCCGTTTGTCAATTTAGATGACGTTCGTGTTAAAGAGGCACTGTGTCTTCTCGAAAAGCTTTCCGAAAACCGTCAAATAGTTTATTTAACCTGTCACAGCAGCCGCACCCTATAAACGCAAAGCACCGTACCATCGTACTTGATGATGCGGTGCTTTTTTGAATTATAAGCTTATATGCTTTAAAGTAAGCTCGACACAGTCGGATATTTTGACTGTTCCGACCCCGAAGATCGAGGTGTGCAGTGTGTCGTTTATCGGCTCCTGCCAAGCCTTGTCAATGCTTTTGATGCCGTTGGCCATACCCAATACCGAACCGACGGTAGCTCCGTTGCAGTCGGTGTCAAAGCCGGCCTCGACCGCCATACATACGGATTTTCCGAAATCGCCCTCGCCGTAAAGCAGAGAGGCCGCAACTATCATTGCGTTGGAAATCGTATGGCACCAATCGTGCCCCGAATTTTCGTCGAAGCGCCCGTGAATATTCGCAAAGCATTCCTTTTGCGAACGGCCGTTTTCATAGCCATCCAAAACCTCACAAATGGCCTCATAAAGCCTTGAGGTGTGCGGAATTTGAGCCAATCCGCAGCGAATTATGTCAGTTATGCTGTCGGTGCCGGACGCGGCGGCGATCATTGCCGAAACAAACATTTCGCCGTAAATTCCGTTCTTTACGTGTGAAATCGAGGCATCTCTGAAGGCCATTTCGGCCGCTTTTTCGGGTTCACATGGATTGATATATCCGAAATAGTCGCCTCTTATCTGTGCGCCGATCCATTCACGATAGGGATTTTTGTATTTCGCCGATTCGGGAGGCTCAAAGCCCTTGACGAAGTTGCAAAATGCCACGCGCTCTGCGGTGCAGTAGGCATCCTTGCTTTGAAGCTCGAGCCACGCTTTCGAAACATCATGAGAGGTGAAGTCCCTGCCGTATTTTTCGATTGTTTTTTGAGCCAGTACAACATAGTTCGTGTCGTCATCGACCGGCATACCGTTCGAAGTATCGGCATAGCAGCGGCCGGGGAAGCGAAAACGGTATTTTGCCACGATTCTGTCGTTGAGATCGCTGTGCAAAATGTAGCGGTGCATCGGGAAATTGTTTGTTTCCTTTAAAAACGGTATAAGCTCGTCGGTTTTGATGCCCTCCACCGTTTTGCCCAAAAGGCAACCGCAGATTCGGCCCATCCACGTTCCGTGGATTTTCTCTTTAAGCGACTTTTCCGAGCATACGCTTTCGCAGTCAAAGCTTTTCCTGAGATTTTTTATTTCATCAAGCGTTGACGGCTCGATGTATTTGTAATTCTCGGCGGTTTTCGAGTTTATGACCACATCAAAAAGCACGTCTCCGAGCTTTTTCTTTATTTCGTTTTTCGGTAGTCTTGAAACGGCGGTGAAAACATCGTGATAAGCCGAAATATCCGAGCCCTCTTCGACCGATTGGCGGTATTCCGTGAGCAGATTAGAGGAATACGATTCCCACTCGTGCAGATTTGCATACTTCGGCTTTAAGGCTTTGTTGTAATTCAGCTCCTCGGTTATGCGTGTATCGCTCTTGAAAATCAGCGCATCGAGTGAAATGTCGAAATACTTTGAAATTTTAATGAGCTTATCGAGCTCTGGAGTCGAAACGTCACTTTCCCATTTTTGAACACTTTGCCTTGAAATGCCGAAAAGCTCGGCAAACTGCTCCTGCGACATATTCGCACCCGTTCTTATGCGGTTGATTGTTTTTCCCAACGACATAGCGGTCGCTCCTTTGCGTCTTTTTATAATTATACCGCTTTGATGCCTTGACGGCAAGAAACCGCAGGGTGCCGTTTCAGGCAACGTGCGGTTGCAGTCACGGCTTCTCGTCGAGAGTGCTTTGCTCAATAATATATCTCGGGCGGTGCTTTGTTTCAAGGTATATTTTTCCGACATATTTTCCGATAACGCCGATAGAGGATATCTGAAGACCGCCGATGACCCAGATAGAGGCCATAAGGCTTGTCCAGCCTGCGGTCGTGTGGTTCAGAAAATGCTGAACAAGTGCATATACGAGCATTGCGACACCGAATACCGACAGTAAAATGCCGATTCTGATTATGAGGTCGATAGGTCTTATGCTGAGAGAGGTTATGCCCTCGAAGGCAAAGGAAAGCATTTTCTTTAACGGGTATTTGCTGGTTCCGGCAAAGCGGCGGCTTCGCTCATAGTATACCGTATCGGACTTGAAACCGATGAGCGGAACAAGCCCCCTCAAGAACAGATTGACCTCGGAAAATTCCGACAAGGCATCCAACGCGCGACGGCTCATTAGTCGGTAATCGGCGTGATTGTAGACCGTTTCGGCACCCATCCATTTCATTATTTTATAAAAGAAATGAGCGGTCGAACGCTTAAACACCGAATCCTCACGTCGGCTCGATCGAACACCGTATACTATGTCACAGCCCGAAGCATAACGCTCAAGCATTTTGTCGACCGCATCGATATCGTCCTGCAGATCGGCATCCATCGAAATGCAGACGTCGCACCTGTCCTTTACCGTCATAAGTCCTGCGAGCAGGGCGTTTTGATGTCCTCGGTTGCGGCTGAGCTTTATGCCTTCGAAAACGGGATCGCCGATGTGCAAATCTGATATTATCTCCCAGGTTTTATCCTTAGAGCCGTCGTCGGCGAAAACTATTTTGCTGTCTTGTGAAATGGTGCCGCTTGAAATAAGCGCCTGATATTTGGCTTTAAGTCTTGATGCCGTTTCGTTCAAGACCTCTTCTTCGTTATAGCATGGAATTACCGTATATAGCTTCATAAGTTTTTCCTTTCTCGGTTGGCTTTTTTAAGTATATTTTTAAAAGTCCGATTTGTCAAGAGAACAGGGCTGAAATCACATTATTCACTTGATTTTTTAATGCGCCTCGCTTATAATAGGGGCAAGGAAGGACGGAGATTTTCAATGGAAATCAAAAACATACTTGTGATATTCAAAACACATCTCGATATCGGCTTCACCGATTATTCGGCCGAGGTCACGAAAAAATATATGAACTCATTTTTGCCCGGTGCCGCCGAGGTTGCGGCATCTCTTCGTGAAAAGAACGGTGATGCGGAGTTTATTTGGACGACCGGCTCATGGCTGATATCGGAATATTTAAGTACCCATAACGACCCCGAGGACCCGATAATCAAGGGCATCGAAAACGGCGATATCCGTTGGCACGGACTGCCGTTCACGACCCATACCGAGCTTATGAGCGGTGAGCTTTTCGACTACGGACTGTCGCTTTCCGCAGAGCTTGACAAGCGCTTCGGCAGAAAAACCGTTGCCGCTAAGATGACCGACGTTCCCGGTCACACCAAGGCTATTATTCCGCACCTTAAAAAAGCCGGAATCGAGTTTTTGCATATCGGTGTAAATCCCGCCTCGGCTGTGCCCGAGGTGCCGGGCATCTTCAAATGGCAGGCTGACAACGGTGACTGCATAAATGTGATGTATCAGAAGGACTACGGCGAGTTTTCGCAGATAGCCGACACCGATACCGCGGTTTATTTTGCCCACACGGGAGATAATCAGGGTGTGCAGGCACCCGAAAAAATCGAAGAAATATTTTCGGAAATCCGTGAAAAATATCCCGAGGCTTCGATCAAAGCAGGCGATCTTAACGATCTTGCAGCAGTTGTCAGAACTGTCCAAGATACTTTGCCGGTCGTGACCGATGAGATAGGTGACTCTTGGATACACGGCGTGGGCACCGACCCGAAAAAGGTGTCCTGCTTTAAGGGACTCGAACGCTTTTGGAAGCAGCTCCCCGAGTGCGAGGATAAGGCAAAGCTCGGACGTGCTCTGCTTATGATACCCGAGCATACCTGGGGACTCAACGTTCACGTCAATCTCGGCGATCACGAGCATTATGACCGTGAAAGCTTCAATGAAATAAGAAAGACCGCCGTTAATTTCAAGCGGATGGAGGAATCGTGGCGTGAGCAACGCCGCTATCTTACTGATGCGGTCGACGGTCTGAGTGAAGTAAACCGCCGCAAGGCCGAGGTGATACTGTCGGAGGCCGAGCGTGACTGTGCACAAAAATATTACAGTCCCGAAATAGCTCCTAAAAACGAGATCGGCATAGGCGATTTTAAGCTTCGCTTCAATTCTCAAGGCGAAATAGTTTGGCTCAAATACCGTGATAAAGTATTGGCCGACGGCAAGAACCGTATGCTTTCGTTGGTTTACGAGCAGTTTTGCGCCGACGATTACAAGCGCTTCTTCTCACAGTACAACCGATGTGAACAAACCTGGGCATATGAGGACTATACCAAGCCGGGAATAGAAACGGGAAGCACCTTCTACCGCCGCTTTGAACCGCTTAAGGCAACAGTATATCCGGTGGGCGAGCGATTGACGGTCAGATATTCCTTTGATAAAGAGGCACACGCAAAATGCGGCTGTCCTTTGCTGTTCGATGCGATAATCACGGCAGACGGCGCAAAGCTCAATATCGATCTTGCGTGGTTCGCCAAGCCGGCAAACCGTGTTGCCGAAGCGATATGGGTCGGCTTCAAGCCGATTGCCTGCGGAAAGAAAATCAGCAAGCTCGGCACTTTGATCGATCCGAAGGCGGTTGTCGGAAAGGGTCAGTGCAGACTTCATTCGACCGACTGCGGAGTATTTTACGACGGACTTTCGATAAAAACGCTCGATGCGACACTTGTCGCTCCTCAGGAGCCGTCGCTTTTGAATTTCACCGACGTAAAGCCGCTTGACGGCGATCCCGTGTTCTTTAATCTCTATAATAACGTTTGGGGAACCAATTTCCCAATGTGGTATGAGGAAAACGCACGCTTCAGATTCGAAATATCGGTCTTGTAACCGTTGACTTTTTTTGAATAATTTACACAAGAGGGCAGACCGATTTCGGTTTGCCTTTTTTGTGTTTGAATTTTTTTGCAAAAAACCATTGACAAATCCATATAAAAAGTGTATTATCTTAATAGTACAGTAGTACAGTTCAGGGACGGAGGTTGAAAAATTGTGGAATCTTGACAAAAGCCGCCCCATCTGTCCGCAGATAGGCGAGCAGATAAGCGTGCTTATAGCCTCGGGCGAAATAGGGCCGAATCAAAAGCTAATGTCGGTAAGAGAGGTCGCACTCAACGCAGGGGTTAATCCCAACACCGTGCAAAAGGCGTTTGAACAGCTTGAACGGCAGGGACTTATATATTCGGTGAGGGGCTCGGGCTGGTTCGTGAGCGATAACACCGCCACGGCTGGCGATGCCGTGCAGAGCCTTATTACCGAAAAGACCCGTACCTATTTCGAGGAAATGCGTAAGCTCGGCTGTTCAACCGAAAAAATCAAGCAATTAGTGAAGGAGTGGAACGAATGAGTGAAATATTGAAGGCCGTATCGCTTTGCAAAAACTACGGCGGACTTTCGGCTCTTGACAATGTCAGCTTAAATATTCAAAACGGAAAAATAATCGGTCTTTTGGGTCCCAACGGCTCAGGCAAGACGACCTTTATAAAGATTATCAACGGTCTTTTGAGACCTACCTCGGGCAGGATGCTCATAAACGGCAGTGAGCCGGGTGTCGAAACCAAAAAGCAGGTGGCTTATCTTCCCGATAACAGCTATCTTAATTCTTGGATGACGGTCGAGCAGATAATCGATATGTTCACCGATTTTTATGAGGATTTCAGACCGAAGCTTGCATATGAAATGCTTGACAGGCTCGGAATAAAGCCGAGTGCCAAGCTTAAAAGCCTTTCAAAGGGCAATAAGGAAAAGGTTTGTCTCATACTTGTAATGAGCCGTAACGCTTTGCTCTATGTGCTCGATGAGCCGATAGCCGGTGTCGATCCGGCAACGAGGGACTATGTCATTTCGACCATAATCAACAACTATAATCCCGAAGCCTCGGTGCTTATCTCGACCCACCTTATTTCGGATATCGAGCAGGTGCTCGATGAGGTCATTTTCATCAGCAACGGCAAGATAATAATGCAAAAAAGCGTCGACGAAATAAGAGAAGAAAACGGAAAGAGCGTTGACGAGCTGTTCAGGGAGGTATTCAAATGGTAAGAAAGCTGATAAAGCATGAGCTAAGTGCTTTTTCGCGCAGTATGCTCCCTATGGAGGTAATGCTGCTCGGAATAGCGGTGCTTACAAGATTTGTTCAATTGTTCGAAAACGAGTCGCGTGCATATGACATTGTCAGAACCTCGGCGGTGGTCGTACTGGTAATAGCGATAATCGTAAGCCTTGTGATGTCGGTCGTAATAAGCATAAAGCGTTTTTATACGAATATGTTCACATCCGAGGGCTATCTCACGATGACACTTCCGGTCACTGCGATCGAGCATATTGTGGCAAAGCTCACCGTGGCGGTCATATCGCTTTTGACCACGCTTTTAACGGTTGTTGTCGCGCTCGGCATTGCGGCGCTCGGTGACCTTTTGATAGAGGTATTCAAAGCGATAGCATTCCTGTGCGATATGTTTTACAGTCACCTGGGTGTTCACTTTGTGATATACTGTGTCGAGCTTGTGATCTGCGCTCTTGCAATAGCCGTATATCAGTTTTTGCTGTTTTACGGTTGCATATCGATAGGACAGACCGCCAAAAAGCGTCGTGTCTTAACGGCCTTCGGAGTTTATTTTGCCTATTATATCCTGACCCAAATAGTGGGTACGGTTTTCATCATAATCGTGTCAAACGAGCCCGATTGGCTTAACGAGCTGGCTGTTTCGTTCACCGATTTTGCGACCAAGCACAATAGGGCGGTATATCACCTGCTCATATGGGGCGTGACCTGCCTTTGCACCGTGCTTTCGACGGCGTGGTTCTTTATCAATCGCTATGTGCTTAAAAACCGCCTCAATCTTGAATAAGGAGCATACTTATGAAAAAATATCTGAAGCTTTTATCGGTCGGCTTGTTGGCCGTACTGATGTGTATGTGCTTTTGCTCCTGTAAGGAGCTTGACCAAATGCGTGACGAGCAGGCATTTTGGGGCAAAACCGAGGAAACCGTTTATTTCAGAAAGGCAGAGTACCGACTTCTTCCGCCCTGCCGTGAGTTGAGCCTTGTGCCGGGAGCGCACGGATATATCACCGATAAGGATGTTCCGGTCTTATTGCAAAGCCTCGGTCAGTATATGAGCTATTCAAAGGATGCCGAGTTCATCGTGGCGGGACATTGGGACTATCAGCTTGGCTGCAACAAGGTGTGGTGTATCGCCGACCTTTATGATGAGGTGTGCCGACAGATCGAAAATATGACATTGGACAATGTTTGCATATACAGCCCGAAATATACCGACGGAAAATGCGATTTTTCGTATGTGCTTTTGCCTAAAAACGCCTACGACGTTATAAATGAGGCTATCGGCACCAATGAGGGCATCGAGAGCGAGGCTCCGTGGAAGCACGGCACCGAGTTCGAGAATCTGTATTTTTGCGATTCGACACTGCGCTTTGTCGACACCGAAACCCTCATATATGTCATATTCGACGGCTCTGATTCGAGAGTATCGGTCGAGACCGACGGCGGTGTATGGCTCGAATATCCGATCTCTGCGGAAAACGCCGAGATGATAGTCGGCGCGATATATGATATACGTGACAGCATTTACACCACTTTAGAAGACTGAATTTAAAACGTGAAGCGGAAAGCAGGTGGGTACCTCATAATTCCGCTTTACTTTTTTGTTTTTATGTGGTATATTGATGTTGAGGTGGATGAAATGTTCGAAAATTCCAAATGGATAACAAGGCACGTGCATACAGAATGGCGCTTTTTAAGCCTCGATGAAATGCCGCCGTCACCGTATTTTATAAAGGATATAAAAATAGAAAAGCCGCTTAAAAAAGCGGTGCTCAATATAGTGGGACTCGGTGAAGCCGCATATTATGTGAACGGCTGTCGCATTCCCGATTCTTATTTGCCGACCTACCGTTCGTGCTATTATAAAACCGTTTTCTACAATATATATGATATTACCGATATGCTGGCTGTGGGCGAAAACCGTATCGGTGCGGTGTTAGGCAACACGGGACACACAGATCCCGGAACGGTGCGCTATCGCTCGGTCAACAATAAGCTTATAGCCGAGCTGTCGCTTGAATATTTTGATGGGAGCACCGAAACGGTCGTAAGCGGCACCGATTGGCTTACCCACGACTCTCCGACGCTTATGAGCCGCCGCCGCTGCGGAGATGTATACGATGCACGTCTTGAGGTAAAGGATTGGAACCGTCCCGGCACGCCGACCGACGGCTTTGAGCACGCAATGATCTGCCGAGGAGCGGGCGGAACGTTTTTACCGCTCAATATTCCGCCCAAAAAGGTGCACGCGGTGACAAAAGGCACCGAAATAGCTCCGGGCATTTTCGATTTCGGAATAAATACCTCGGGCTGGGTGAGAATAAGGGTTTCGGGAAAACGCGGAAGCCGCCTTGAAATAAAGTATTCCGAGCTTTTGAATGATACAAAAACCGAGCTTTTCCGTGACAATATCACCAACGGCGGAAACCATACAGACGTTTATATTTTAAAGGGTGAGGGAGTTGAAGAGTGGGAACAGCTTTTCGAATACCACGGCTTTAAATATGTCGGGATCGAGGGCGATTACGATACCATAGAGGTCGAAGCGCTTACGGTTCATACCGACCTTGCGCCTACGGCTTCCTTCACCTGCAACGACAGTACTTTAAACTCGATATCTGAGGCGGTAAACAATTCGATACTCACCTGTTGTCAGGGGATTATGGTCGACTGCCCTCACAGAGAGCAAAACGAGTGGACGGGCGATGCCGGCTTGGCTGCCGAGACCTTGTGTATGTGCTATGATACATACGAGCTTTTCGATGCCTGGATGCAGTGCTTCAAGGATGACCAAAAGGGCGACGGTCAGCTGAGCTGTATCATTCCGGGCGGTTGGTCGGAGTGGTCTTCGAACTTCGCCAACGGTATTGACTGGGACAGTGCCATTATCCGCATACCGTATTATGTGATGAAATATACCGGCCGCAGGGAAATCGTCGATAAGCTTTGGGACAATATGCTGAAAAGTATGGACTTTTTCGGATATATGGAGGACGGCGGACTGCTTGACCACGGAGTCGGAGATTGGGCAGGCTCGGGACGTCAGTGCCCGAAGGAAATAACCGACACCGCCTTTTACCGGCTTGATGCGCTGATGCTCGCCGAAATGGCGGAGTTTACCGGCCGTGATCCCAAGCCCTTCATCGAAAAGGCCGAGCAGATAAAGCGCTACTTCAGAGCAAAATACGTAAAGGACGGCAGACTTGACGAAGCTCACGAAACCGCCCTTGCAATGGCGATATATGCAGGCTTTTTGGAAGAGGACGAGTGTGTAAGCGAAGCCGCGCGTTTGAACGAAACAATAAAAGAAAACGGTTATGAGCTTCACGGCGGCACACATTTTCTCATAAGCGGATTTGATGTGCTGACAAAGTACGGCTATACGGAAACGGTATATAAGGCTTTGGTGAACGATAAGGTGCCGGGCTATGCCTTCGCTTTGAAGTCGGGTGAAAAGACCTTGTGGGAGCACCCTCACGGAAAAACCTCGCATAATCACTATTTCAAGTGTCAGCCATATTCCTGGTTTATCAAGACACTTGTGGGTATTGGCTTTAACGGCTTCGGCTTCGGTGATATTGTGATAGAACCGCATTTTATCGATGAAATAACAACGGTTTCGGCATCGGTTCGCGGAGTTTCGGTCAAGTATGACCAGAGCCTTTTCAAGGTCACATCGAAATATCCGTTCAAGCTTAAGCTCAACGGAGCGGAGGAATCATTCGCCGCAGGAAGCTATTGCTTTGAAAGATGAAAAAATTCGCCGCACCGGTTTCGGTGCGGCGAATTTGCTTTTTTAAATTCAAATCTTCTTTAAGAAAGCAAGGACGGAGAGTATGATACCGACAAGGCTGTAAATGCCGACAACGGCACCGAGAAGCCAAGCGATAATGCCGCCGATCAACGGAATAAGTCCGATTATCGCACCGACAACTCCCGCAATAACGCCGAGCACAAGATATATGACAATGGCCACAACAAGTGCGGTAACGTCGGTCGCCTTAAAGGAAAATCCCCAAAGCTGCTTAAGAGTATCCATTTATTTCACTCCTTTTGAGTAATTTCTGTACCAATTATAGCACACTTTCCCGAAAAATCAATACCGATAAGGGATAGAAAATCCGCAGGTGAAGGCTTTGAAAAAATACTTAATATAACTCTTGCAAATCACTGCGGAATATGCCATAATTATACCGAAAGGTGAGACTTTGTCGGCCTTAAAGCTTTACGGGGTGCTATGCCGCGAAAGGAGAATGAAAAATGGAACTGTATGAGAAGAATTATGAGCTTGTCTTCGAAGAGAATTTTTCGGGTGGGCTCGGGCACAACAAGTGGGAAGCCCTTAACGAGACCGTTAAGGCACACGGTGCAAAGAAGAACGAGGACTTTGTTCCCACACACGTTGTAACGCAGGAATCGGCCAAGCACGACGGCTGTGATATGCACTATAAGCCCGAAAACGTGTATGTGAAGGACGGCCATCTTGTTATAAAGGCCGACCGTGTCGGTAAAGGCTTTTCGGGCGGAAAGTGCGTTTGCAACGGCCTTGTTTTCGCACACGGTTATGTCGAAGCCGAGGTCTTGTTCCCCGAGTTCCAAAAGGGCATTTGGCCGAAGTTCGGACTTACCGCCACCACAGGAAATATGTATAAGACTGCTTACGATATTGCCGCTGTCCACGGCGAAAAGGGACAGAACGCCTTTAATATGTA
>CAZWLH010000013.1:0-29567 GCA_964634675.1 uncultured Eubacteriales bacterium | reverse complement strand
AAACACACCCTATCTCAGCCGGGTCAATTCCCAGCACCCTTTTCTGTTAAATTTGGGTATATTTTATCACATTCTCCCGAATATGTCAAGCAATTGACGATACAATTCTTAAAAAAGAGTCAACACTTGAAAACCGAGCGAAAAAATGCTATATTTAAGAAAAAGGAGGTAACGCTATGATAAGGTGTCCTATATATGCCGATAAAGCTTCGGCCGAATGGCAGATCTATTCCGATTTCGAAGTGCGAGCCGACCGCTTTGTATCGAAAATGCTGTCCGACTACCGCCCGAACGTTTACCGTGACATAAAGGTGATCCACGATCCCGTTTGGGGAACCATAAAATTCTATCCCTGGGAGCTGAAGCTGCTCGACTCACCGCTTCTGCAAAGGCTCAGAAGCATAAACCAGCTCGGACTTGCGGTTTTGACCTATCCGTCGGCACATCATTCCCGTTTTGAGCACACCTTAGGCGTTACCGCTCTCGTTTCGAGGATGGTATCGAGCATAAACGACCGCAGTGACAACGGCTTTTACGATGAGGGACGTTTGGTTTCGTCGAGCGATCTCAACAAAATGCGCCTTGCCGCGATACTTCACGATATCGGGCACTGCTTCTTCTCCCACCTTTCGGAAAGGATGTACGGCAACACCGATAGCTTCAAAGCGCTAAAATCCTCGTTTGAGATTTTTCACTCGGCTCAGCCGCACGAAATCCTCGGATACATTATTATAAACACCGAAAGCTTCAAACGCTTCTTCGGCGAATATGTCGGCTATCCCGAGGCCGTTGAGCCCGATGTCTTTTTCGACGATATCGGCCGTATGATAGTCGGCGCACCGATCGACACCGTTTATTCGGAAAACGGTCGGGATATAAAGAAATATTACCTCACCGAGATAATAAACGGTCAGTTCGATGCCGACTCACTCGATTATCTGCGGCGTGACAGCTATATCACAGGACTGTCACTGACCTATCACATCGACCGCTTTTTATATAAAATAAAGCTTGTGGACAGGGACGAAGAGATAAACGGTCGCTCGGTTACCGCAAAGCACCTTACTGTTTCGGCTTCGGGCGTTTCAACGGTCGAGGAAATGGTCTTCGGCAAGCAAATGCTGACACGTTACATTTATCAGCACCAGAAGGTTTTGGCGGCCGATGCGCTTGTATATGACATAGTCGGCGGCCTGCGCTTAGGCGGCAAGCTGACCCATCCCTGCGACTTTTTATATTTCTGCGACGATGACATTTACAAGCTTTACGACGAAACCGATGACCCCGATTTCAGTGCTCCCGCCTGCCGACTGCCCATTCACGGCGAATCCGGTAAGACCATTTCGGATGCGGTAAGGCAGATAAAGCTACGCGATCTTCCAAAAAAAGCACTTGTCATAAATATGTCGGTTATGAAGTCCGAAAACGGCGAGCTTACACTGAGCGAAGCCTATAAAGCGGTCTGCAATGCAATGCTTTCGGGCGGATTCAGGCGTGAGCTTCGTGACGAGGCATGGTCTATATGCTCACGGCTGGGACTCAGCCGAAGCACGGTCGATCTTTTCGATATTTATTATTCGGTTCCGAAGCCGTCCACCGCAAAGAACTACACCGATGTCTGCGTTGCAACGCACGACGGACGTTTTGTCGAGCTTTCGGAAATAGCCGATCTCAACGATTGGGCCGACGAATTTTCGGGGCGTGCCTGGAACGCATATGTTTTTTCCTGCTCAAAAGCACTGCCTGTAATAAGCATTGCGGCTAAAAACGTTTTGGAGCGGCGCGGCATCGTCTTTGACCGTGACAAACTTTTTGCACGGCTCAAGCATCACGCCGAGATCGAAGAATATTTGAAAGCATTGAATGAATAAAAAGCTTCCCGGCAGTTATGGCGCCTCATCATATGGCACTGCCGGGAAGTTCTGTTTCATACGTTATTTATCGGTATCGTCTATCGACACAAGATCATCCTCGGGCTCATCGCCGAAGGCCCGCTTTGCGACCTTCGATATTCTTATCATAGCGAAAATGTCGGAAAGTCCGCTGAAGGCAAGTCCTATTCCGATAAGCACGGTTATCACCTTTGCGGTTTCAAGAGCGCATACCACCATTACGATTCCGAAAATGATGTTTATCGCAGCCAAAATCATAACCGATTTCCAGCCGTCAAGCTTAAGTCTTAAAAGGTCAAGTCCGTTCTGAAGCTTTTTCACTCCGCTGATAATTATCAGCGAGCCGAGCACGACCGGAACAAGTGCGATTATAATATCGCGCTTGGCCAAAAGTATAACAGCGACCACCAAAGCCAGCACGGCATACACAAGGTCGTTGCGGTAAAAGCTTGCTTCAACGTTCTTTCTGAAGTAATTGTAAAACTCTATTACCGAAACGATAAACATAGCGGCGGCAAGCAGATAGGCTATCATTTCGTTGACCGCCTGCGGAAAGAATATCAACACTCCTCCGAGCAAAACGCATATGACCGATGTGATCATCATATCCCAATGAAATTTTTTAAGTGAATTCATATAATTTCCCTCCGTGCTTTAAGTATATTCCCTTTTTATGACTTTTTCAATACCGTCAAGGCTTTTTTTCGAACGCTTCGGTCAATTTTTTCGCCTTTTCGAGCACGTTTCGTCGCAATATTTCGGGAGACAGCACCCTCACATCGCCGCCGAACTGCATTATCCAGCCGACAAGTCCGTCGCTGAGCATAGCATCGGCCGAGAAGCGGAAGGTCGGCTCATCCTTGCCGTGCCTTATGAATATTCCGTCGGAAAACCTATCGGTTATCTGCTGTAAAAGCCTTATATCGCACTCGAGGTCGATGCGGCACATTTCGCCGCCGAACATATTGAACGCCTTTTTGGCATAGTCTGCGGTGTCAAAGCGCTGCTTATATTCGCTGACCTCGGAAAAATGACGTGAGCGAATATCGGTCACCTCGGCATTGCGTATTCGGTCGATCCTGAGGTTCATCAGATTATCGTACTTTTCGTTGTTGCCTATAAGATAATAGTGATCGGCCTCCCACAAAAGCGCATACGGACTTACCGTCATTTCCTTTTCGACTGTCTTCGGCTCGGTGCCCTCCAGCACGTGTCTCGAATAAACGAGCTTCACCTTGCGCTCACGTGTTATCGCCGTATTCAGCACCTCGATTATTTCATAAATACCGTCGTTGTCCGACTTTGAACGGTTCATAATGCAGACCCGGTTTTTAACGGCTTCGGAATCATAGGCGCTGACCTCTGCTCTCAGCTTGCCTATCAGCCGCTCGGTGCTTTTCTTGGGGATAAAGCCGGCCGACTGCACCGCATCGATAAGCAGGCATATTTCGGGAAGCTCAAAGCTTCTTGTCCCGAGGCAGAAGCCCTTTTTCGGCACAGATGCTCTGATTATATCGAGTCCCGACCGCTCCAACGCTTCAATATCGCCGTATATCGCCTTGCGCTCGGCGGTTATACCGTATTTTGACAGCTCCTCGATTATTTCGGATGACTGCAAGGGATGCAATCGGTCACTTTTATCCTTTAATATCTCCGCGACCCTCAGCAGCCGCATTCTCGTTTGATCGGTCTTCAACGTCCGACTCCTTTCGGCACATAGCTAAAAACTCTTCCCGGGTATAAAGCGAATTCAGTGCAGTAAGTATCTGTCCCGACGACATTCCCGTCGGCAGACTCAGACTTTTAAGCAACTGCTCTCGCTTAGGCCTGCTGTCCTCACCGCCCGAAAGTCCTACCGCAAAAAGGTCGGCCTTTGTGATTTTAAGCTCTGTGTTTTGTCTCTCTTTTGCATTTTCGCCGACACCTGCACGCTTCAAAGCATCTGCGATCACCTGCTCACTCAACCCCTCGACTCCGAGAAGTCCCGCCGAAGAGGCGACCGTTTTTCTCCGTTCCTTGCCCTTTATTTCGGGGACAAAAACGTTTTTGATGTATTTTTGATCGATGAACCCGTTAAGGTGCCCTCTTATCACAAAGCCTGCCGCATCGCTGTCGGTAAGTATGATTATTCCGCGTTTTTCGGCTATCCGGCGTATCATTTCGGTCTTTTGCCTGTCCTTGAAAATACGAAACCCGTCGGTGGTTATGATCTCGGCCGAAATAAAATTCTTAAGCTTTATTTTGTCGTATTTTCCTTCGACAATGACCGCTTCCTTCAAATAAATCATTTCAGCTTACCCTGTTTACCGTCATAAGTCTTACCAAGGTCTTTTCCAAAACCAAACGTCCGTCGACAAGAGATTCCTTTATCTCGCGGTCGCTTTCCTGCAAAATACCGAGTGCCTCGACTATCTGTTTTTCGGAGAACCTTCTGAGATTTCTTTCGGCCTCGGCAAGGCGGAAGGCGGTGTTGCCATAGCCCAACTCCCTTGCCGTCATCTCGGGTCGCAGACCTGCAGAGCGTGCGGCAAAGGCACGGTAAATATCCGTATATGCCGATGACAGAAGCATCAGAATATATGCGGCATCGGTGTTCATAAAGAAGAGATCGTCAAGCAGCTTATAGGCTCCCGAAAGATCGCCCCTGAGCACTGCCTTGGAAACGTTGTAGACACTGGCCTCGACCGAGCGTGAGCACACCTTATCGACTGTGCCGTTGGTAATGATTCCTTCCTCGCCGACATAAAGGCAGAGCTTTTCAAGCTCATTCACAAGAGTACCGAGGTCATCCGAGCACATTTCGATCATATAGCGTGCGGTGTTGGCTTCCATTCGGCACTTGCGGCGTGCCGCACCCGACTGCAAAAGCTTTATCAGCTCTCCCTCGGACTTTCGGCCGATAAACGCAGTTTCACCTCCGGCTTCATGCACGGCAGAAAACAGCCTTGAATATTTTTCTCCCGGCTTTTTGCCGTTTATCTCCACCGTTTCATACCACATTATAAAAACCGTTGTCGACGGCATTTCGGTCAGCATTTTGACAAGCTTTTCGGTTTCCGAGGCAGAAGCCTTATCGAACGGATAGTCGCAAAGCACCACAGCCTTGCGTGACGACATCATCGGAAAGCTTTGCACGGCATCGTATACATCCTGTATCTTGACATTGCCGTCAAAGCGTGTGATATTGAAATCCTCAAAGCCGTCGACCGCGGCCGATATTATTTTTTCGGTATAGTTTTTTATCATATAATGCTCGTCGCCGAACAAAACATAGCACGGCGCAAAAACGCCCGACTTTATATGTGCCTTCAGGTCATTTTCACCGAGATATTCTATCTTTCCTTTAGACTTTGTTTTAGACTGCATAAGCCTTTATGCCCTTTCCCTGTTTAAATTTCAGCATTATGTCACGATCTGTTGATGTTATTATTCTCTTGCCCGTCGCTTCGTAAAGTCTGCCGCTTTGCGATGTCACAATACTGTAAGCGGCATTTACATTCCCCGGCGCGACCGCTCCGCTCACGGCAATGTCGACCGTTAACGGAGCCTTGCACACAAAGCTTCCGAAGCTCACAAAAACCGATTTGCCGCAAATATTCAAAAGATACGCACAGTTTCCGTCAAAAGTATACGGCGTGACAGTGAGTTTCCCGTCAAAGGCCGTAAAGTTCTCACCGTCATAAACCTTGAAAGCATTTTCGGCGGTTATCTCCTCACAAAAGACTTCGGGCACCGCCACCGACGACGGCTCGGCCGTCTTCAAGATGCCGTCATATCCGCCGAAGCAGTTTTCGTAGCTTGAGAGCAGCATCAGCGTTTCGACGTTTTTCGCCTCGTTGCGCCTTAAAAAGCTTGCAACGGCATAGCTGTCCTCATAGTCGTCGCCTGCACCTATTATAACACATTTTCCTTTATATGTCACCGAGGCACAGAAGCCGTTTTCGGTATTTATTGCGGCAACCGTCACAATATCGCGTGACGTGGCATATTCAAGAACCGATGATACGGCAAGCAGTAACGTCAAAAGCAGCGCCAGGACCCTTGTGCCACCTGCTCGGTCGATTAAAACCCACACTGCGATCAAGCCGAGCGACAGTCCTATCCAAAGCAGTAACGCATACGAGCCCAACGGTATGTAAGAAAATTTGAATTTCGAAAGAGCTCCGATGCAAGTGATTATATATTCGGCCAAAATTGTGCCCAAAACGATAAACGCCTTTGCAATTAAGCCGATAATCGGCAAAAAGCTTAAAGCAATACCGATAAAGCAGCAAAGCATCGCATACATCGCCGCAGTGCAAATAAGAATATTGGCAATCGGTGACACTGCCGAAATATAGCCGAAGGCGAATACTTGAAACGGCAAGGTGCACACAGCCGCGCCCAACGACTGCACAAAGGTTATGACGATTGCCTTAAGCACGGATGATACAAGCTTAACCCTGAACCTTACAAGCCTTTCGGCCAAGGTATTGGCGTACGGCGAAGTAAGAATAACACCTGCGGCGGCACTGCACGACAGCTGAAAGCTCAGATCAACTATATAAAACGGATTTATCAGGAGCATAACCGCAGCGGCAACTCCCAGCGAATTCAGGCCGTCGGTCCTTTTCAGTAACACGGTCGCCGAAAGCATTATCACACACATTATACCCGAGCGCAGTGCGGACGGAGTAACACCGGCAAGCATAACGGCAAAAATCACCGGCACAAGCGATACAAGTGCGGCCCTTCTCTTTCCCATAACTGCACCGAACAGTGTGACTATCGCCGTGCAAAGTGTGCCGATGTGCATACCCGAAACGGCGGTTATATGGCTCACACCGCACATTTCAAATTGAGAAACAAGCTTATCGCTCATATAGCCGTTACCGCCGAGCACCAAGCCGTGAAGAAGTGCAAAGGTGTCACCGTGAGCATAAGATGACAATCGCAGTCTCACAGCCCGTCTGAGGTCAATCAATCGGGTGTACAGCGTTTCCTTATGTCCGACCGTTTCGGCATTTATGACCGTGGCCGAAACATATATCCCATCGCTGTAACGGTACCTTTTGACCGAATCGTCGATTTCCTCAAGCTTAAGCTCGGCCTTGATTATATCTCCCTCTTCGGCCGTGCTTATATCGGTCTCGTAATCGGCATAAAGCACAAGCTTCACACCGTCATCGGTCTTTACGGTAAGACGGGTCGAGCCATTTCCGTATTCGGGCTCTTCCGAGACGCGGCATGTGACCTCACGCACCTCGCCGATATAGCTTTCGGCGGTTTTGACCCTTATTTCCGCGAACACCGACAAATAGACGCAGAATACCGCACCCATCAGCAACACTGCCGCAGGACGAAGACCGTCTTTTCGCTTACCGATAAGGCAGTATGCCGCGGCGCCGCCGCAGAGTGCAACTCCCGTATAAAACACAGCCTGCTCGCCGAACAGATACATCAGCGAAGCGGCCGTAACAAAAATCATCGCAAGTATCAGTGACGTTCTTTTCAATCCGACGCACCTCAAATGCTTTATTTATAAATGCTCCCACACAAAGCAACCGATCATACCTATATTATAGCTCACCGAAAAGACCCTGTCAAGAATCACGGCAAAGAAAGCCACGTCACGTTTTTGTCGTCGCAAAATTATTAAGTTGTACCGCTTCGCTATTGATTTTTGAAATGCTCGGTGGTATAATTTTTTGTCGGAAAGAAGGTTTTAAAATGGTTAAAGATCTGACGGTCGGAAAACCGCAAAAAATTCTGTGGGCATTTTGCCTGCCTATGTTCGGCAGTATCATCTTTCAGCAAATATATAACATTGCCGACTCGCTCGTTGCAGGTAAATTCATCGGCGAAAACGCCTTGGCTGCAGTCGGTAACAGCTATAACATAACGCTGATATTTATTGCTTTTGCTTTCGGTTGCAATATCGGCTGCTCGGTCGTTGTATCGGAGTTCTTCGGCGGAAAACGTTTTTCCGAAATGAAGACCGCCGTTTACACCTCGCTCATCTCGGGCGGTGTGCTTTGCATAGTGCTTATGGCGGTGGGACTGCTTTTCTGCGATGAGCTGCTGATCCTGATGAAAACGCAGAAAGAGGTGTTCGACGACTCGGCTCTTTACCTCAAAATATATGTTTGGGGTCTGCCCTTTCTGTTCTTTTACAACATTGCCACCGGTATATTCTCGGCGCTCGGCGATTCGAAAACTCCGTTCATTTTCCTCGCCGTTTCCTCGGTTTCAAACATACTTGTCGACATTCTGTTTGTCAATACCTTCGGAATGGGTGTCGGGGGCGTTGCCTGGGCGACCTTTATATGCCAGGGTGTAAGCTGTGTTCTGTCGATAGTTATCGTCCTTATTCGACTTCATCACGTTTCGGACGAAAATGCTTCTCTTTTCTCGCTTTCAATATTTAAAAAGATCACCAAGATCGCCGTACCGAGCATTTTACAGCAATCCTTTGTTTCGATCGGAAATATGATGATACAAGGTTGCATCAACGGCTACGGTGTAAGTGTTGCGGCAGGATATTCGGCGGCGGTAAAGCTGAACAACCTGGTAATAAGCTCACTCACGACCATCGGCAACGGTATTTCCAACTTCACGGCGCAGAACATCGGTGCGGCAAAATACGAACGGGTACATGAAGGCTTTAAGGCCGGACTTAAGCTTGTGTGGCTGATCTGCATCCCCTTCTGCCTCTCATATCTCGTTTTCGGAAAGTATCTGCTGCTTCTGTTTATGGATGAATCCTCGAGCAAGGCACTCGAAACGGGACGTCAATTCTTAACCGTAATTTCTCCGTTCTATTTTGCGATCGCCGCAAAGCTTTTGACCGACGGTATTCTCAGAGGAGCCTCAGATATGCTCGCCTTTATGATTGATACCTTCACCGACCTGATACTGCGTGTTTGCCTTGCCTTTATCTTGTCAAGCATTATCGGCTCGGCACTCGGCATTTGGGCGGCCTGGCCTGTCGGCTGGGTTTTGGGAATGGTGCTTGCCTTGATCTTCTACCGAAAATGCGTAAAGAGACTCAAGACACGGTCACACTTAAAGGCCGAATGATATTTCAAATAAAAAACGGTAAAAGTGTTTTTAGCACTTTTACCGTTTTTTATTACTGTTTTGTTGCGGTTTCGATCATATCGCAGGCCGACTTCAAATAATCGGCATCAAAGCGTTCAAACGCACCGATATTGCAAAGCTCGGTAAGCTTCGTGTCTATCGGCATTTTGCCGAGCGGCATTATCTGCATTTCGGAGCAAAGTTCTTCGAAGTGGCTCTCGCCGAAAATCTTAAGTTCTTTTCCGCAGTCGGGACACTTGACATAGCTCATATTCTCGACCATTCCGAGAACGGGAATGTTCATCATCGAAGCCATATTGCAGGCTTTTTTGACTATCATCGAAACAAGATCCTGCGGAGTGGTCACAATAACCGTACCGTCAATGGGAAGCGACTGATAAACGGTGAGCGGAACGTCACCCGTTCCCGGAGGCATATCGACAAACATATAGTCGACCTCGCCCCAGTTGACGTCGGTCCAGAACTGCTTTACCGCACCTGCCAAAACAGGGCCTCTCCACACAACGGGTGCCTCTGCGTTTTCGAGCAAAAGGTTGCAGGACATAATTTTAATGCCGTTTGCGGTCTCTGCGGGAATAATACCCTTATCGTTCATCATAGCACGGCTGTTTATACCGAACATCTTCGGTATCGACGGACCTGTAATGTCTGCATCGAGTATTGCGGTGTTGTAGCCCTTGCGGTTTATAAGAACGGCAAGCATAGCCGTCACCATGGATTTTCCGACGCCGCCCTTTCCGCTGACAACGCCGATAACGTGCTTGACCTTGCTGTAGCTGTTAAGCTCGGCCGCAAAGCTTTCCTGCTCCTTTTTAGCGCTTGCACAGCTGCTGCAATCGCCTGTGCAGCTTGTGTCATTGCATTTTCTCTCTTCTGCCATTTTGGATTCTCCTTAAAATATAATCATAAATAAAACCGGCAAGCGCCGGTTTTACGATGTGGTGCCTAAATGTTTGCCGCCCGATTATTTTTTGCCGGCGGTAGATGAAGTCTTATCCGACGAGGTGCCCGATGAAGTCAAGGCAGTGAAATCCTGAATTGATATTTCGGCAGGCTTCTTGCCGTTTTCGCCGTCACCCAAATCGATTCTGTCGGGTATCTGAACGCTCGCAAGATCGTACTTGAAGGTCGAGGTCACAGTAAGCTCTGCGGCAACGTTCTTGCTGACGGCTTCGGTGGAGGAAGCCTCCGAGCCGGTGCTTGTAACAACATCATAGTTATACTTGAAAGTGACCTTCTGCTCAGTGAGTCGTCCCGCAGAATCGATAATGCCGCTGACGCTGAGTGCCGTGGGCTTGGTTTCGATGCCTGCACTCTTTTCGGCATAAAGATTGGCACCGAAGACCGCCTCGGGGTCAAACGCAGTATCGTTGAAATCAAGATCGAGAACAAAGCCGTGGCCGCCGACCGAGGTATCGACGATTGTTGTCTTAAGCACCTTTACCGCCGAAAGATCGAGATACTCAATTTCGCTGAATATTTCGTCGATATACTTCGTGGTTGCCTCTTTTTTGCTCAAAAGGTATGTAGTGCCGACCTTGTAGCCGTAGGTGTCGGTGCCGTTGCCGTAAAGCTGGCACTCTTCACTCGCCTCACCGCTTTTGGCTATAATTGAAGCGGCAAAGGTTCTGCCGGCATCGGAATCGATATAGTCCATATTCACGGTGGTTCTGACCGAAAGCGTCGCACCGTCAACAGTGGCGGAGCTGACTGCATTGCCGGTGTAGCTCAGTGCCTTGGCATTTGCAAGCGCCGCCTTAGTGGCGGTATAGGCATTGGAAACGATATCAACGGTATTCTGATCGACCGCCTCACCGCCCGAAGCGGTTTTATCGGAGCCGTCGCCGCCGCAGGCGGCAAGGCTGAGAACCAAAAGCAAAGCAAGCAATAACGCTGATATTTTTTTCATATTAAAACCTCTATTTTAAAATTATAGTTCAAAAATTAACCGTTATCGGTTTTCTTTGACCCATTATAGCACATTTTTTCAAAAAAAACAACAATAATAAGCATTTATTTTAGATTTTATGGTTGTAATTATCTGTAAAATCTGCGATAATATAGTAGAATATTATTTGAGGGGTTTTTATATGAACGATTTTGAAAAAATGGCGGAGCTTTTACTGCCCGACATAGATAAAGAGCCGTCTTATTATGAAGAGCTTTATCCCAAGCGTGATTTGGCAGAGGGTGTAAGAGTTACCCGTGTTGCACCGAGTCCCACTGGATATCTTCATTTGGGAACCTTGTTCGTTTCCCTTATCAACCGTCTTGTTGCCGATTCGACCGGCGGTGTTTTCTTCACACGTATTGAGGACACCGACAAAAAGCGTGAGGTCGAGGGCGGTATCGCCGATATCATCACCGGCATCAAGGGCTTCGGAATAAAAATAGACGAAGGCTTTGTCGACCCCGACCGTGAGGAGGGCGAATACGGCCCTTACAAGCAGTCGATGCGTGCCGCGATATATCAGTGCTATGCGAAATCACTCATTAAGCAGGGTCTTGCATACCCCTGCTTCTGCACAGAGGACGAGCTTGCCGCCGTCAGAGCCGAGCAAGAGGCCGAAAAGGTCAGAACCGGCTACCACGGCAAATGGGCAAAGCACCGTGACATCACCGTCGAAGAAGCCGAAAGACTTATTTCCGAGGGTAAACCGTTTGTCGTCCGTCTCCGTTCACCCGGAAGTGAAGAAAACAAGGTCGTTTTCGATGACGGCATAAAGGGTAAAATAGAGATGCCCGAAAACGATGAGGATTTTGTTATTCTGAAATCCGACGGTATCCCCACCTATCATTTTGCACACGCCGTCGACGACCATCTGATGGGCACGACCCACGTCATTCGCGGCGACGAGTGGATATCCTCGACCCCCAAGCATTTGCAGCTTTTCCGTTTGCTCGGCTTTAAGGCTCCGAAATACGTCCACGTTTCGCCCATTATGAAGCTTGACAATGGTGCAAAGCGCAAGATAAGCAAGCGTAAAGACCCCGAGGCCGCTGTTCACTACTTTGCCGCCGAGGGCTACCCTGCCGAAAGCGTTATAGAGTATCTTATGACCATTGCGGCAAGCGATTTTGAGGATTGGCGCCGTGCGAACCCTTGTGAGGACTATAAAAAGTTCAAGTTCAACATAAAGAAAATGAGCGCATCGGGTGCCCTTTTCGACACCGACAAGCTCAACGACGTTTCGAAAACCGTCATCAGCCGTATGAAGGCCGATGAGGTCGTGGAAAAACTGCTTGCCTGGAGCAAGGAATACGACCCCGAGTTTTACGAAATTCTTTCTCGCGATCCCGATTTCACAAAAGCCGTGTACAATATCGACCGCGAAAACGCCAAGCCGCGTAAGGATATAATAAAGTGGAGCGATGCCAAGAGCTATGCCGAGTATATGTTCGACGAGCTTTACACTCCTTCTTTCACATTACCGCAGCACATTTCGGCTGAGTCGGCCGTTAAGATACTTTCGGCATATAAAGAAGCTTACGACCCGACCGAGGACAACAGCAGGTGGTTTGAAACCGTCAAGTCGGTTTGTCCGCAGGCCGGCTTTGCTACCGATACCAAAGCCTACAAGGCCGACCCCGACAGCTATGCCGGAAGCCCCGGTGATGCTTCGACTATCATCCGTGTTGCAGTAACGGGACGTACCAACACCCCCGACCTTTGCAGTATAATGAAGGTTCTCAGCAAGGAAACCTGCATAAAGCGTATAAACGCCTGCTTAGAGCATTATAAAAACATTTGATTGGAGCACTTTAAATGGAAAACAACAACATAACCGAGTCGGCAGAGCTTAAGCCCTCCAACTTTATTCACGATTTCATCGACGAAGACCTTAAAGAGGGCGTTTACGAAAAGGTGCAAACCCGTTTTCCGCCCGAACCGAACGGATACCTCCACATCGGCCACGCCAAGGCTATCTGCATTGATTTCGGCACTGCCGAAAAGTACGGCGGCACCTGCAATTTGAGACTTGATGACACCAACCCCACCAAAGAGGATGTCGAATATGTCGATGCAATTAAAGAGGACATAAACTGGCTCGGATTTCAGTGGGATAACGTTTATTTCGCTTCCGACTATTTCGATTTTATCTATGAATGTGCATTGAAGCTCATCGACAAGGGCTTGGCCTATGTCGATGAGTCGGATGCCGACACCATCCGTGAAATGAGAGGTACCTTGACCGAGGCAGGCGTAAACTCACCCTACCGTGACCGCCCCATAGAAGAGACCAAGGATCTTTTCCGCCGTATGACCGAGGGAGAGTTCGACAACGGCTCTATGGTTCTCCGTGCCAAGATCGATATGGCCTCCCCCAACCTCAATATGCGTGATCCCGTCATTTACCGTGTTCTCAAGGCACACCATCACCGCACCGGTGACAAGTGGTGCGTTTACCCGATGTACGACTTTGCACATCCGCTTTCCGATGCGAAAGAGGGCGTAACACATTCGCTTTGCTCGCTCGAATTTGAGAACCACAGACCGCTTTACAACTGGTTCCTTGAGGTTCTCGAAATACCGACTCCTCCCCGTCAGATCGAGTTTGCACGTATGAACGTAAACTACACGCTCACAAGTAAGCGCAAGTGCTTAAAGCTTGTCACCGACGGCATTGTCGACGGCTGGAACGACCCGAGAATGGCAACCATAAGCGGTATGCGCCGCCGCGGCTATCCTGCCGAGGCTATACGTGCTTTCTGCGAAAAGATCGGTGTTTCCAAGGCTTACAGCGTTATCGACTATGCTCTTTTGGAGTCTTGTGTACGTGATCACCTCAACATTAACGCCGAGCGTGCCATGACCGTGCTCCGTCCTTTAAAAGTAGTTATCGACAACTATCCCGAGGACACTTGTGAGGAAATATCGGTCGAGATAAACCCCAATAAGCCCGAGCTCGGAAACCGAACCATTGAATTTTCACGTGAGATATACATTGAGCAAGACGACTTCGCGCTTGTTCCGCCGCCGAAGTATTTCAGACTTTGCCCCGAAAAGGAAGTCCGTCTCAAAGGTGCTTATTTCATTAAATATGCTTCACACGAATGTGACGACGACGGCAACATAACCATTGTTCACTGCACATACGACCCTGCCACCAAGGGCGGTGACGCTCCCGACGGACGCAAGGTCAAGGGCACGCTGCACTGGGTCTCGGCCGCTCACGCCGTCGATGCCGAAATAAGACTTTACGACCGACTTTTCAATGTCGAAAACCCGTCGGACGAAGAGGGTGTTTCCTCGTTCCAGGACAACCTCAATCCCTACTCGCTCACCATACTCGAGGGCTGCAAGTGCGAAGCCTTTATGAAGGATGCACGCCCCGGTGACAAATATCAGTTTATGAGACAGGGCTATTTCTGTGTTGATACGCTCAGCACTCCCGAGCACCTCGTCATCAACCGCACTGTCGCACTTAAGGATTCTTTCCAAAAGAAATAACGAAAAAAGCCCCTGCAAACAACAAATTTGCAGGGGCTTTAAAGGAGATAGCTATGAAAGTAAGCGAAATTTTGAGCTTTTTGTACGCTTCTGCGCCGAAAAGCTTGGCCGAAAGCTTTGACAACACGGGATTGCTTGTCGGCGACGGCAATGCCGAAGTCAGCGGAATAGTCGTAATCCTCGATTGCTTCGATGAGGTCATTGATTACGCCGAAGACCTCGGTGCAAATCTTATTGTCACGCATCATCCCGTCATTTTCGATCCGCTCAAAAGCGTCACGGCCGATTCTGTCGTATACAAGCTTATTTCAAAGAGCATATCGGTCATTTCGATGCATACCAATCTCGACCAAGCCGACGGCGGTGTAAACGATGCACTTTGCGACGCAATGGGGCTTTACGATATTGAGGTTCTAACGAGCGATGACGGATTTTCTTTGAGAAAAGGCTATCTCGATACGCCCGAAGACCCGTATTCCTTCGCACGACAGATAAAGGAAGCTCTCGGCGGCAGTGTTAAATTCGTACCGGGTGACCGTGATATTTCGTCGGTAGCCGTTTGCTCGGGCTCGGGAGCTGATTTCCTTGCCTGTGCGAAAAATGCCGGAGCCGATGCACTTGTCACTGCCGACATAAAGCACCATATGTTCATCGAGGCCGGCCGAATCGGAATATCGCTCTACGATGCCGGACATTTCAACACCGAGGACGTCATTGTCCCAGTGCTTTGCCGAAATATATCCGAAGCCTTCCCCGATATTACGGTCACGGAATGTCACTACTCCAAAATAGAGAGTATTTAGATTTTTATAACGCCTGCCGTCAGCATTAACGCAACGGCTCCAACAGCAAGACCTATGGCTTGTGAGCGTGCCAACTTCTCACGGAACAGCAACACTCCGCAAAGCGTAGCAAGCAGTATGAAGCTTCCGTTAAAGCCGGGGAAAAACACAACACTCGGCAACTTTCCCGAAAGCGTGTTGTTGATACGGTTGTAAAGGCAGCTCACGATTCCGCAGGCAAGTGCGTAAACGACTGCATTTTTCGGCAAATGCGGCATGGAATCGAGTTTTATTTTTGAAAATACCGTAGAAACCGCCGTAAGCAAAATTGCCGAAACAAATGCGGAAACGGCTAACATCGTACCCGTTCCCTTTCCGCCCGAAACGCTTTGGAACGCTTTTTGAGCAACTCCGACCGAGCCGCTGAACAAGAAGAAGCCGACACACCAATACTTCCATGAGCTTTCGGTTTTTTCGGATTTCGGCGAAACGACAAGAAACAGTGATGCGATAAGCAGTATAACGCCTATACCCTGCAGCACGCTTATGCTTTCTTTCCAGACAAGGACACCGACAACGGTCGATATCAAAAGTGAAGCACAGCCGGCAAAGGTCGTGAGCGACACCGGACCGTGTGTCATGGCTTGCATTTTACAGAAAAGCATTCCCGCGGTTATAAGACCGTAGATAATTCCGCCGAAAACGACCGTCTTCGAAAATTCGAAGCCCGAAATCGGCAAAAGTATGACGACCCAGACAGCCGAGACGACTGCATTGAAAAGCAGTACGTCACCCGTTCCGCGAAGGCCCTTGTTTCCGAATTTGTGCAATAAAAGGTTGTTTGATACGGCGAAAAGCACCGACAGACAAAGCAATAAATAATTCATTTTTTTCAACTCCGAGGTGTAATTATGCAAAAGGAAATACTCGATATATGTGACGTCCCTGCTCTTTATGAAACGGGATTTTTTCCTCAGCTCACAAGCGGCCGACCGCTTTCGAAAAAGCCGCATTCACATACCTTTTGCGAATTCATCTGCGTTTTATCGGGCACCTGTGAGCACGTTATAAACGGCGAGAGCCGCAAAATATCGGTCGGTGAGGCGATGCTCTTAAGACCCGACGACTGCCATTTCTTCGAGAGTCAGCTTCCCTCGACCGATGTTTTCGCGCTGTCGGTCGTTAACGCAAATTTGGAAGCGTTTCTTACGGCCTATGCAATAGAGAAATCGGCGATTTTCAACAGTAAGGCTCCGCTGTTTTTAAAAATACCGACCGACGAATTCGACCGTTTCAAGCGGCTTTTGAGGCTGACGGTTTTCGGAAGCGGTGACGAGCGAACCCTAAACTGCCGATTGGCGCTCGGAGAGATAACGGGATTTATATTGAAAAGCAGTAAGCCATCAACACAAATCCCGAAAGAACTGCTGAAAATCGTTTCCGAAATGCAGACCCCCGAAAATATCAAGGAGGGTATGTCGGCACTCTTGCGAATATCGCATTTCAGCCGTTCACATCTTGCGCGTCTCACTGCGACACATCTGAAGCAAACTCCGTCCGAGCTTGTGAACTCTCTAAGGCTCAAAAGAGCGGCCGATATGCTGAGAGCGACCGAGTTTCCCATCGAATTCATCTCAAGCGAATGCGGTTTTTCGAGTTACAGCTATTTCTGCCGTATTTTTAAAGAAAAATACCGCACGACTCCGTCACATTTCAGGCGTTCGGCCACGTCCGAGCTGAGAACTCTTTGAAATCACTCCAAATTGATTATGATCTCCGATTTTTCGCTGCTTTCCTTTGAATAGTCGAAATCGGCATAGACCGACTCTCCGATCACAGACAGTGCAAAGCTAATATAACGGCCGTTGACCGTAACATTCTTCACTTTCTTGCCCTTGGGAAGCAGAATGTGCGCCTTTATTTCGACCGACGGTGCAACGATCAAATAGTGCATAGTATCATCTTTAAGCTCATACCTTACATCAACGTGGGTATGAGTTTTTTCGTATCCCGTCATAAAGCGTGTCTCGGTATATTCGGTAACGGCAAATCTCGGAGAGAAGCCGAGTACACGGTACCGGCAATCAAGGTCTTCAAGACCGGCCAAGCCGCGGTCATATGCCTTAAGGAGCGAGGATGAGCCCCAACCGCTCGGGCCTTGTCCGTCACTGACGCTCACGCCGTCACGGGCATAAAGGAAGGAGATCTTTTGGTCTCTCTCCCACATATTTTTGAAACGCCTGAGAATATCGTAGCCGTACTCCTCATAGCCGTTTTCAAAGGCAGCCAAGGCCAATTCGCCGGCAGTGAACGGTGATATCGAGCCGTTGACGTAAAATCCCGGCTTATAGTCCTTAAAGCTCTCATACGGAGGATCGATGCTGAACCACTCGGCAAAGGCATCGGTGGTCTTGCGGCGGCTCATATATTCCTCGATAATGCTTCTTGACTGCTCGACGGTGGTGACACCGCGGTTCATATCATAGGCATTCGAGAGCGAAAGGCGGATGTTCTCATTATCATCAAGCGGCTTGGCGGTCAGCGGAAGCTGATGAATGAAGAATTTTCCGTTCCAAAGGTGCTTTATCATATTGGCTTTGAGTGTTTCGGCTCTCTGCTCCCACTCGGCGGCCTTTTCGTCGCGACCGAGCTTGCGGTTGAACTTAGCAAGCACCTGCATTGCGGCATAAACACCCGAGTTGTCGCCGTGCATTATGCACATACGGTCGGGGTAGATTCGGCGATCCATATTCGATGACTCGTCGTTCGTGAAGTCCCACATATCGATGGTGTACATTCTTTTGACAAGTCCGTGTGCCTCATCCCAGCGCTTTTCGTCCGAGGTCATATAGTCTATCGACTTTTCGAGTCTCGGAAGTATCTTTTCGATATAGTCAAGGTCACCCTCTACCTTATAAACAAGATCTGCGTAAAGCACCATTTCGTATTCGACATCGGCTTCAAGCTCAAGACGGACAGCCGCCACACTGTCCTCGGGGTAAAGCTTGCGGCAATCGTCATCCACCATTTTCCAATGCCAATCGGTAAGCTGCTTTATAAGCTCATAGAAATAGCCCTTTTCGTGCTGATTTTCCAGCAGAAAATCGTAAAAGCTATGTAGATCGTGCTCCCAATGGATAAAGCTTTCGGCCATATAGTAGCAGTCTCTTATCCAGTTGTGGCAGCACATAAGCACCTTGTTGTCAATTACTACAAGGCGGCGTTCGTTGCGAATCGCATCTCTTAATGCTTCAATAAAGAGTCCCATTTTCGGCTCGGTTGTGTTAAGCAGGCAGGGGTATTCGATTTCGGGGTTATTGTAGTTTCCGACATCTCTGCCCTCGCATCTTATTGCAGGTAAACCGTGTGTGAATTCCATATCATCACCTCATAAATATTCGGATTTTTCCGTATAAAAATAGTACCACCCAAGCCGATTTTATAAAAGCGCCGTTTTTCTCAAAAACCTGCTCTTATTTCTCATAACAAAAAGTCGCTGCGAAAAATCAATCCGCAACGACACTTACATTTTCATATCCGTAATGCTTAAAACAAGCAACCGCTTCCTCGTTTATGACCTCACCGCTCATAACTATCGGCACCGCAGGAGGACAACCGATACAGGGAGCGGCACATATTCGCCCGACCGAAAGCTCTGTCGGCACCTCGGTTTGCTGTGACAGCACTGCCTCTCTTATGCTCATTTTCGAAACGACCGTCGAAGTCAGCTTCGGCAAGGGTTCATCATAAGCTTTGGGCTCAAAATCGGAAAACGCACGGCAGATACCGTCATACGCTCCGTTTTCCGTTTCGGGTGTGAACATCAAGACTACCGTATCACGGTCGCAAAACTCGGGTTCAATACGGCAAGCACGCAACCGTTCGGCAATTTGCCTGCCGTTTCCCGGCATTAAAACCGTCAGCTTCAACGGTTCGTTACCGACAATTTTAAAGCCCGATGCTTTAACGGAATTTTTTAAAGCTTCGACCTTAGCCGATGCTTCGGAAAGCTTTTGCCCGTAGCCGTCGGCCATATAAGCGTTGCAAAGGTCGAGCGACTGCAATATAAGGTACGACGGACTTGTAGAAGCAAACAGAGACAGATAGCGCTCGGCATTGAGTGAAAACCGCTCGGGTGCGTTTTTAGATATATGCAAATACGCACCGCCGGTCAAAACCGGCAAGGTCTTATGCGCAGAGTCACAGCACATATCGGCTCCGGCCTCCAACGGATGAACAGCCGTTTTCGAAAATTTCAAATACGCTCCGTGGGCATTATCAACCAACAACGGCACCGAAAATTCTCGGCAAACAGAGGATAGTCCTTCTATATCCTGAATATTTCCGAGATAATCCGGAGAAGTTATGTAAACCGCCGCAGGAAGCTCCTCCGAGCAAGCAAGCTTCTCTCGAAGCACTTTCGGAGTCACAGTGCAGGAGCACATATGCTCATTTCCCTCGGAATAAAGCCAATCGACCTTAAGGTCGAGCAGCGCCGCACCGTACAAAAACGCCTTATGAGCGTTTCGTGCGGCCAAGATATGCTTATTCCTACCCTCGGTTGCTATGCCGAGCATAGCCTTGATGCAAAGCGACGAGCCCTCGGTCGAATAAAAGGTGCGTCCGCTTCCGAAAAGAGCGGCGGCATTTTGCTCGCTTTCGAGGATTATCCCGCTTGCAGAGTAAAGCTCATCGGCACCGTCTATCTCGGTTATGTCGTATTTTTCGACACCCAACGGGCCGACGGCCTTATGTCCCGGCATATGGAGCCTGAAAGTGCTGCTGTCGCAGTATTTTTTGACAAAATCCGCTATCGGAGTTTTCATTCTTCGGCCTCGGCAACCTTGATCATAACGGCACATTCCATACGCTTTTTGAATAGCTCACAGCCGTATTTGTAAACGCCGCCGATACTTCCCGTGGCGTGATAAGAGTTTGCGGCACATCCGCCCGAGCAATAAAGCTTCGCCCAGCAGTCCTTACACTCGGGACGGGTGTAAGCGTTACAGCTTCTGAATTCGTCCTGTGCGGATTTGTTTGTAACACCGTCCCACACGTTACCGAGACTGTATTTCGGGTCACCGACAAACTGATGGCACGGGAAAAGCTCACCCCAAGGCGTGACCGCCATATACTCGGTTCCCGAGCCGCAACCCGTAATGCGCTTATATATGCAAGGGCCGTTTGTGAGGTCTATCATATAGTGGTAGAAAACAAAGCCGTTGCCTGCCTTTTTGCGGCGTATCATTTCAACGGCAAGCTTCTCATACTGCTCGAAAAGCTTCGGAAGGTCGTTTTCGGTCAGTGCATAAGGGTCACCGGGAGCACAAACGACCGGCTCCATACTTAGCTCTGTGAAGCCTAAATCGGCCATATGCAAAATATCTTCGGTGAAATCGGTGTTGTTATGGGTATAAGTGCCTCGAACGTAGTAGTCCTTGCCGCCGCGCTTTTCGACAAGGCGTTGGAACTTGGGCACAACGTCGTCGTAGCTTCCCTTACCGTTATAGTATTTTCTGAAATGGTCGTGAACGTCACGTCGGCCGTCAAGGCTCAGCACGACATTGCTCATCTCTTTATTGAGAAAATCGATTATCTCGTCATCAAGCAAAACGCCGTTGGTTGTGAGCGTAAATCTGAAGTTCTTGTTATGCTCCTTCTCAATACTTCTCGCATAGGCGACAAGCTGTTTGACGACATCCCAATTCATAAGCGGTTCACCGCCGAAAAAGTCGACCTCCAAATTTTTGCGTATGCCCGAGTTGGCTACAAGGAAGTCGAAGGCCTGACGTCCGACCTCAAAGCTCATCAAAGCACGGTCACCCTTGTACTTGCCTTGGCTTGCAAAGCAGTACGAACAGTTAAGGTTGCAGGTGTGTGCTACGTGAAGGCACATTGCCTTTATGACATTGCTGTTGTTTTTGAAATCAATCGCAAGGTTTTCATACTCGTCCTCGGTATAAAGCTTGCCGTTTTTCTCAAGCTCGGCAATATCCGAAAGACATTCTGCGACCTCTTCGGCCGTCACATCCTCGTTATCACCGTATTTTTTCAAAATAAAATCGGTTATTTGGTCGGGCGTGTGGGTCTTATACATCGAAATAATGTCATATGCGACCTCATCGACCGAGTGCACCGAGCCGCTGCAGGTATCGAGCACGATATTATAACCGTTAAGCTTGTACTGATGTACCATAATATTCTCCCATACAATGAAGAAGCCGCCTTAGAATAAGGCGGCGTTCCTTTTTGAATTTAAAGCTTACTTATTTGCGTTTTCGCACTTTTGGTTGGCAACACCGCAAGAAGTCTTGCAGGCAGACTGGCAAGAAGTCTGGCATTCGCCGCAGCCGCCGGTCTTAACGCTCTTAGCCATATCTCTTGTTTCGATAGTTTTGATTCTGCTCATATTAAATATCTCCGTTTCTGTATATAGGCGGATATCCGCTTTATTTCATAACAATTTTATCACAGTAGCGATACTCTGTCAAGTATTAGTTTTCGGATTATCTTTCTTCTCTGAAATAAGAGAGTCCGAGACTTGCGGGCGGCTGATTTTCACGCTTCTTCTGTATGCTTATAATAACCAAAACTATTATCGTGACAAGATAAGGAAGCATATTTATAAGCTCCTTGGCACTTGATGACAGTCCGGGAATATAAACACAAAGAATATAAAGTCCGCCGAAAAGATAGGATGCCAAAATCGAAAGCTTCGGCTTCCAGATAGCGAAAATTACTATCGCTATCGCAAGCCAGCCGCGGTCACCGAAGCCGTTGTTCGTCCAAGCACCGCCGGTATAGTCCATAACGAAATAGAGACCGCCGAAGCCTGCGATAACACCGCCGATGCAGGTGGCAATGTATTTATACCTTGTGACATTTATACCGACCGAATCGGCAGTTGCAGGATTTTCACCGACAGCTCTCAAATTAAGGCCGAGCCTCGTTTTTGTGAGTACATAGGACGCTATAAAGGCAATAACGACCGCCAGATATACCAAAAATCCAAAGCTTAAAAAGGTCTCACCGAACAGGCCAAGCTTTTTGGCAAAGGGCAACGACATTTTAAATGCTGCACCGCAATCCATAAGCGATATCGAGCCGCTTTCTCCGAATATTTTAAGGAGCGAGCCGCCGAAGAAGTTGCCTATTCCGATACCGAAGGTGGTAAGTGCAAGTCCCGTGACATTTTGGTTGGCACGGAGCGTGACGGTCAGGAAGCTGTAAATAAAAGCCATTATAAATGAGCCGAGCATACAGCTCAAAAGCGGTATCAAAATACAAAGAGCGGTATTCGTGTCGGTGACGGAATGCTCGTAAATATAACCGCCGATTATGCCGGAAATACCGCCGACATACATAATTCCGGGAATACCCAGGTTGAGGTTGCCGGATTTTTCGGTTATTATCTCACCGGTAGCACCGAAGAGCAACGGTGTACCTTGAATGATCGCGGCATTTATAAATGCCAAAACAGTAGCTAACACCGTTATCCCTCCTTATGCTTTGTGCGAAGATTTATTTTGTAATTTATGAAGAATTCACAACCGATTATAAAGAAAATGATTATACCGGTCAAGATATCGGAAACACTGTCGTTAAGGCGGAACGCAGTTGCGATCTCACCCGAGCCTCTTTGCAGGAAGGTTATCAAAAACGACGTAATAACCATCATTGCAGGGTCGAACTTCGCAAGCCAAGAAACCATTATCGCAGTGAAGCCCATACCGCCGGCAAGCTCTTTGGAGACCGTGTGGTTAGTGCCCGAAACAAGCAAGAATCCCGCAATTCCGCAAACGGCGCCCGAAAGAATCATTGTTCTGACAATGACCTTTTTGACGTTTATGCCTACATATCTTGCGGTATTTTCGCTTTCACCGACGACCGAAATCTCATAGCCCTGCTTGCTGTATTTGAGGTAAATATACATAGCGGCGGTGAGTACTGCGACCGTGAGCACGTTAAGTCCGTACTTTTGTCCGAATATTTCCGGCAACCAGCCTGCGTGTGTATTTCTGTTGATGATTCCCATTACGCTTGAACCGCTCGGAACCCAAACCATAATAAAGAAACCGACAAGCTGCGTTGCGACATAGTTCATCATAAGGGTGAAAAGGCTTTCGTTGGTTCCCCACTGTGCCTTGCATACCGCAGGGACGATCGCCCATATGATGCCGGCCGCTATACCTGCGACCAATGACACGGCAATAAGCGCACCGTCAGGCAAGGAGTCCTCAAAATAGAACATACAGGCCGCCGTCGCAAGACCGCCGACAAGCACCTGACCCTCGGCACCGAGGTTCCAGAATTTCATCTTGAATGCCGGAGTGACCGCTAACGATATACAAAGAAGCATTGCTGTATTCTGAAGCAGTGTCCAAAGCTTGCGCTCGGTACCGAAGCTTCCCTCAAACATCTTTATATAAACGTCAACTGGATTAAGCTTGGTCAAAAGGACGATGACGACCGAGCAAACCGCCAAAGCGGCAACTATCGCAATTGCTCTGACTGCGATGCTTTTATACCAAACGGGAGCTTCGCGCTTCGTGATGTGTATCAACGGCTCCCTGTGCTTTTGAATTGCTTTACTACTCACAGTCATAACTCCTTTCGGTCTTGGTCATAAGAAGACCTATTTCCTCTTTAGTGGCCTTTTTACCGTCGACGATTCCGGTGATTCTTCCCGAGCCGATGACCATAATTCGGTCACAAAGCTCAAGCAAAACATCAAGATCCTCACCGACAAAAATAACGGCTACACCCTTTTTCTTCTGTTCATTGAGAAGGTTGTAAATAGTATACGAAGAATTGATATCAAGTCCTCTTACGGGATATGCCGCCATAAGAACGGTCGGCGAAGCAGCTATCTCACGTCCGACAAGAACCTTTTGAACGTTACCGCCCGAAAGACGGCGAACGGGTGTATTGGCACCGGGTGTTGCGACCTGAAGGTCTTGAATTATCTTCATTGCAAGGTCCTTAGGTTCCTTACGCTGAACGAACACCGAGCGTCCCTTGCGGTAGCTTCTGAGCATCATATTATCTACGATATCCATATTTCCGACAAGTCCCATTCCGAGTCTGTCCTCGGGAACAAAGGAAAGGCGGACACCGAGCTCACGTATCTGCAACGGAGTTTTATCCCTCAAATTCTCGGTCTTGCCGTTTTTGGGATTGTGATAAAGAATAGCACCGCCGTTCAGGAACTGCAGGCCTGCGATAGCCTCAAGAAGCTCACGCTGACCGCTTCCGGCAATACCCGCGATACCGAGAATTTCGCCCGACCTTGCGGTAAAGCTGACGTTATCCAAAAGCTTAACACCCTCACGGCTGACACAGTTGATGTTCTGAACAACAAGCCGATCCTCGGGATTTTGCGGCTCGCTTCTTTCGATATTAAGCTCAACCTTTTTACCGACCATCATTTCGGTAAGCTCGGTCTCATCGGTCTCGGCGGTATTAAGCGTTCCGATATACTCGCCCTTTCTCAAAACGGCGACACGGTCGGACAGCGACAAAACCTCGTGGAGCTTGTGTGTGATAATGATGATGGCCTTGCCGTCATCACGCATTGAACGGAGAATTTTAAAAAGCTTCTGCGTTTCCTGCGGAGTAAGCACAGCCGTGGGCTCATCGAGTATGAGAATATTCGCTCCTCTGTAAAGCACCTTTATTATTTCAACGGTTTGCTTTTCGGAAACCGACATTTCGTATATTTTCTTGCTCGGGTCAATATCAAAGCCGTATTTATCGGAAATTTCCTTAACACGCTTTGAAATCTCACCGATGTTGAACTTTTGATGGTCCTCAAGACCCAAAACGATATTTTCGGCGGCGGAAAAAACGTCAACAAGCTTGAAATGCTGATGTATCATACCGATCTTATAGTCGAAGGCATCCTTCGGGGAGGATATGACCGCTTCACGTCCGTCGATGAATATTTGTCCCTCATCGGGGAAATAGATACCCGATATCATATTCATCAGGGTCGTTTTACCGCTTCCGTTTTCGCCGAGCAATGACAAAATCTCTCCGTTATTTACCGAGAGATTGACGTTCTTATTTGCAACGACCGAACCGAAGCGCTTTGTAATGTTTTTAAGCTCTATCGCAACCGTTCCCATTATCTGCATCCTTTCAGGTTAATGTGGTAAAGAAAAATTCCGACGGCTCGGAGTCTTTCTTTGCCCCATAAACGAATTCAAGGCGGGGCGAGCGCCCCGCCTTGAATGGGTGAAATTATTCGGAAATACCGTCGATATACTTGATATCGAAGTAAGGAGCCGATCTGTCGGAAGACTCGGCAAATGCACCGTTCTTGATAGCCTCGGTCTCGGGTTTGAAGTCGCCTTCATCGATAACGTCGGCAGTATAGGTGGTGAGAGTCTGACCGTTTACGGTGAACTTGGAGGTATCGAATACCTTGAGCTCGCCGGAGATAAGCTTTGCCTTAACTTCTTCGAGCTTCTCAGCGGTGCCGGGAGCGGCAACGTTAGCGTTAAGCTCGGTGAGGACAACAGAGCCGGTCTGAATGTTTCCGCACCAATCGGTGGGGATAGCGGTACCGCTCTTGTAGTTCTCGATGATCATCTTGAAGTAGGGAGCCCAGTCAATCTTGGAAGAAACAAGAGCGGTGTTGGGACCCATAGAAATGGTGCTTATATTGTAAGCAACGTTGGGAACGCCCTTCTCTTCGCAAGCCTTAGGAGCACCTTCGGAGTCGGCGTGCTGGCTGATAAGAGCACAACCGCTGTTGATAAGGTTGAGAGCAGCCTCTTTTTCCTTTGCGATATCGAACCAAGAGTTGGTGTACTGAACCTTCATAGTAGCGCTTTCGCAAACAGAGCGTGCGCCGAGGAAGAAGGAAGTAAGACCGGAAACGACCTCAGCATAGTTGAAAGCACCGACATAACCGATAACGGCCTTATCGGCGGTGATCTTGCCGTCGGCGATCATCTGATTGAGCTTCATACCTGCGGCAACACCTGCAAGGTAACGGCCCTCATAGATGGAAGCGAAAGCATTGTGGTAGTTGGAAAGGCCTTCGGTCTTGGCCTTAGTACCGGTAGCGTGGCAGAACTGAACGTCCTTAAATTCCTTTGCGGCCTCGATCACATAGGTCTCATGACCGAAGGAGTCGGCAAAGATGATGTCACAGCCGGCATCGACAAGCTCGGCGGCGGCATTGTAGCAAGCATCGTTTTCGGGGATGTTGACCTTTATGATGACCTGCTCGTCCTTAAGGCCGAGTTCCTTCTGTGCGGCATAGATAGCCTGGATGAAGTTGTTGTCATAAGTCGAGTTCTCATCGTGCAGGCAAATGATTCCGATTTTGAAATCATCGTCGGAAGATTTTTCCGAACCACCGCAAGCGGCAAATGAGAAAAGCATACCTACGACCAAAATGAGTGCGAGAATCTTTTTCATTTTTCTAAACCTCCTAAAAATATATGTAAATTAAATTTACACCGAAATAAATAAAGAAGTCGGGCACATAAAGCCATAAACATACGGTGGCTATACATTTCGACCTCCACTGAGAAAACGGAGCGGCAGCGAAAGAACATTTCACGCTATGTGACAGAGCTTTCGACAAACACTCGTTATTGCTTTTCTATGTTACCACACCGAAGTGAAAAAGTCAACATTAAATGACGTATTTTGACATTTGTTCGCGGCATTTCCGCCATAAAGCAAAACATTTCGGCCGAACAGCGGTTGTTCGACCGAAACGGAGTTCTATTTTATATTGGCGCGGAGATATGCTCCGACATCATCGGTACCGATACCGAGAACCACCGAGAATTCATCGCTTATAAGGCGTCTTGCTTCCTTCATGGCACGCTCGTCGGCCATATGAAGGCGTTTGCCGACCTTTGTCAGCATATTTTGACGTTTGTAAAGTGTCCTGAGCATAACAAGGCAGGCCTTGCGGTCGCCCGAGGCAATTATCTCGCCGAATTTGAGCTTGCGCTCTCCGTCGTTTTCGGGCCAGATATCCGACTCTTTTGAAACGGCCGACAAAATCTCATCTATCTCTGCCTTGGAAATAAGCTTTCGCACCTTGGCTAAAAGCTTTTCGTTATCGGTGGGAACATAAACGGTCGAAGCATCATTGGCGACCGGCTTCAGCACATAGTAGCTTTTTGTCACCTTGCCTATCTTCTTCTCCTCGATTTTTTCGACTGTGCAAACACCGGTTGTACCGTACATTACCGTTTCATTAAGCTCTAACATTTTTACCCCGCATTCTTGTGGGCGGACTATCCGCCGATTTCCCCTTCTGACAGCATAATTATACCATTTTCGGGCAAAAAAAGTAATGCACAAAATCGACAAACTTTACTCTTTTACGACAAAAAAATAATAGAATTTTACACTTTTGAAACCAACGTGTAAACTCGGCTCACCCAAGCACTCAAAAGGCATCCAAATTCCGAAAAAATTTCGGTGCCTTTTCGGTAGACATAAAACGGAGTAAGGCTTATAATAGCTTTAGAAGGTGGGACTTTAAATGACCTATGAAAAAATCGCCCGACTCGCCAACGTTTCGACCTCGACCGTTTCAAAGGCGCTGAACGGAAGTCGGGAGATCAGTGATGAGCTTAGAAAAAGCATAATTAAAATAGCGACCGACGAGGACTATTTTGCGAAGAAAGGCAAGCGCAAGGTCGAATACACCCGTGACGGTGCCATAACCGTTGCGGTGGTTTGCCCCGAAATAATCAGCGTTGCCTATGCCGGAGAAATAAACGCAATAAAGCGTGAGCTTGAGTCACGCGGCGCATTTCTTTCGGTCTATATATATGATTTCGACAAAGAAAAGCTCGACCGGATAATCGAAAATATAACCGTCGGCAACCGTGCCGAGGGAATAATTCTTTTTCCGTCGGAACCGATCGAGCAAGAAGCGGCGATACCTCTGATCGCAATAGGCACCTGCACGGGATGCTGTGACACGGTTTCCTGCGATATGTCGGCCTATTTTTCGGATATAGTGAAATATTTGAAGGCTTTGGGACACAAGGACATCGCATTTGTAGGCGAACGCCTTACCGCTTCAAAGGAAAAGGCCTTCGGTGAGGCGCTTTCAAAACACGGACTCGAATATAAAGCGGAAAACGTCTACATAATAAACGAAAGATTTGAGGACATCGGCTATGCCGCTGCAGACGAAATGCTTAAAAACGGTTCTCTGCCCTCTGCCGCAGTTTGCGCATATGACGAGATTGCGCTTGCGCTCATAAAAAGGCTTTCGGAAAACGGCGTAAAAGTGCCGCAAGACATTTCCGTCGTCGGTATAAACGATATCCCGATGTCGGCCTATTCGCTGATTCCGTTGACGACCGTTCGAATATTCGAAAAAGAACAAGCACAGATCGCCATAAAAATGCTTTACGAGAAAATATTCGGCACTTGCGAAGCGATACGCCATGTAACTATTCAGCACAAGCTCATCGAACGCGACTCGACCGGATTAAAGGGGGGGGTAGAAAATGGGAGCAATTTATATAGTTATAATACTTTTATGCCGCGTAGCACAGCACCTTTGCAGCAAAACCGCAAGCAACAGTGTCGGCACCGTCCCGTCCTTTTTAAAGTATTGCACCTTCAGAAACCTTTTAAGCGGTGCTTTGGGACTTGTTTTGATAATACTCGGCGGCAACGGCTTTAAATGTGACAGACTCACCCTTTTGATCTCCTGCTTTTCGGGATTTATGATGACCTGCTCGACAATTTTCGGAACGTTGGCCTTGAAAACCGGCACAGTGGCACTGTCCTCGATGTTCGGCACGGCGGGACTGCTTATCCCTTGCGTTGCCGGAATATTTCTCTTCGACGAACCGATGTCCTTAGGACAATGGGGCGGAATGTTACTCTTTTTCGTTGCGGCCTATTTGCTGATATCAAGCTCAAAACAGGCTTTCAGAAAATTCACCCTCAAGACCTTTCTTCTGCTTGTCGGAGTAATGCTGTCCGAGGGCTTGACAATGCTTTCTCAGCAGCTTTTCGCCAATTTAAGACCAAATGGCGATGTTTCGGTATTCTCATTTTTATCCTTCGGGATCTTAGGCTTTGCAATGCTGATTCCGACCGTCTTTGTGAGCACGGTCAAAAAGCCCCTTGAAGGCGAACCGCTTACCGCAAAGATCCTTTTGATCGGTGCGGTTCTGTCGGTGGCGATATTTTTGATAAATCAGCTTGCAACCCTTTCGGCGGCCATTGTTTCACCCGTTGTGCTTTTCACCTTTATAAACGGCGGAAGCACGGTCATAGGCTCCATAGTTGCGGCGGTATTTTTTAAAGAAAAGCTCACGCCGAAAAGCATACTCGGTATTATTTTAGGGGTAGGTGCCC
>CAZWLH010000012.1:0-30617 GCA_964634675.1 uncultured Eubacteriales bacterium | reverse complement strand
CGTCAAATACAGTAATGGCGGTTGTTCCGGATTCGAACCGGATTCCCTTTTACATTTACTCAGTAAACAACTTTTCAAACCGTATCTTCTCATATCTATTATTCGTTTTTCGGTATTATACCACTTTTTTCGACACTTTGCAATAGCGAAAAGCAAATTTTTGCGTTTTGGAACGCTTTGTAGTTTATTTGTATCGTTCGACCGCTCTTTTGCAACGCATTTGCAACAATTTCCAAGATTTTAAGAAATAAAATGCGAATTCGGGCAAATTTTGACATTGGTTTTATTTTGCTTGAAAAGAACGTCCGAAAATGGTATATTAACAGTATATAACGCTTCGACTTTTTTTGAAGCATTGGGAGCTGATAAAATGACTCAGAAAGAAATTTTCGGTAACGGTCTCTGGATCGGTAACGGCAACGACGACACCTTTCCCGTAATACGCGACGTTTTCGAGTATTTTGAGGGCGAGACCGCCGAAATAAATATTTTGGGCTTTGCTTCGTTTGTTTTGTTTATAAACGGAGAGCGTGCCCACGAAGAATGGTTTTTGCCGCTCAACAGTGAGTTTGAGCCTCGAAACCAACCGGTAGGTGAGGTGCTCGGTCACCGTGCTTATGTTGAAAAATACGACATAACGAAATTTTTGAAGCCGGGCCGCAACGTGATAGCGGTTATGCTCGGCAACGGTTGGTATAATGAAAAGGTCACTCCGTTTGTGACCAACCACCCCGACGGTAACCCTCACAGGTACGGCAACAAAAAGGTATGTTGGCAGATCACCTTTAAAAAGAACGGAAAGACAAGGCACTCGGTCTCATCTCTCGGTGCCGCTTGGGCGCCGTCTTATGTCACCGAAAACCTTTTGACCACCGGTGAGACCCACTGCTATGACGGCTTTGACTTTGCGGTATTCTCGGATCCCGATTTTTCGAAAGTATCACCCGTTATTGCCGAAAGAACACCCGATACCGACTTTTTGTTCACCGACTGTCCCCGTGACCGTATCGTCGAGACGGTAAAGCCCCGTCCCATTGACGGCAAGCCTCATCTTTTCGACATAGGACGTAACACGACCGGTGTTCCTGTCATAAGAGGTCGCGGCAAGGTCAGCGTGCTTGTCAGCGAAGACCTCAAGGACGGTGAGCTTAATTCAACATATATGCACAGACAGCATTTTGAGATCGACTTCGGTCCCGAAACGCGCACCGTTACGATGCAGTTCACCTGGCTCGCCTTCAGATATATCGGCATTTGGGGTGACGGTGAGATCGAATGTGTCAATATCATCTATGCCGATGTTCCGGTCAATTCCTCATTCACCTGCAGCAACGATACCCTCAATTGGCTTTATAAGGCGTATGTCAATACCCAAAGCTCCAATATGCACTACGGTATGCCGTCCGACTGTCCGCAGACCGAGCGCAGAGGCTATACCGGCGACGGACAGCTTGCCTGCCGTGCCGCAATGTATTCGTTTGACGCAAAATCCTTTTACGATAAATGGATAGAGGATATCGCCGACGGACAGGACAGAATAAGCGGAAATATTCAGTATACCGCCCCCTATTTCCCGAGCGGCGGCGGCCCCGGCGGATGGGGCTGTGCGATAGTGCAGCTTCCCTATCAGTATTGGAAATTCTTCGGAGACGACAGTAAAATAGTAAAGCATTATGACAAAATGCTTCATTTTCTGGATTATTTGGAGGACAACACCGAATACGGCCTTGTCACCACCGCAAAAGCCGACGATAAAAATCGTTGGTGTTTGGGTGAGTGGTGCCCTCCCGGCCCCGTTGAGCTTCCGGCTCCCTTCGTCAACAACTACTTCTATATAAAATCCCTTTATCAAACCGTTGAAATCGCGGAATATTTGGGCAAAACCGACGATATACCGATGCTGAAGGAACGTATCGAGACATACAAAAAATCCACTACCGCCGCCTATTTCAACACCTGGGATTCGAGATTCTTCGGTGCACGTCAGGGTGCAAATGCCTTTGCTCTCGATATAGGACTCGGCAACGAAACGACCGAGCAGAAGAATACTATGCACTATGAACAGCTCGGTTGCCTTGACACCGGTATTTTCGGAACCGATATTGTCATACGTCATCTTTTCGAAACAAATCAGGGTGACCTTGCGGTTAAGCTTTTGTGTGCCGAAAGTCCGAGAGGTGTCGGCGAATGGAAAAAGCGCGGACTTACAACCACGCCGGAATATTGGGTCGCAGGACGTTCGCTCAGCCACCCGATGTTCGGTGCCGTGACCGCCAACCTCTTAGAGCACATACTCGGAATTCAGCAGGCAAAGGACTCGTCCGGCTTTAAAAACACGGTCATTGCTCCGAGCGATACCGAAAGCATAACCTCGGCCTGCGGTCACATCACAACGCCATACGGCAAAATTTCGGTCGAATTCGAAACTCTCGATAATAAGAGAGCCTTTACGGTCGAAATACCCGACGGCATTTCGGCGGTGTTCAGATTCAGGGACACCGAAGTCGGTTTGAAATCGGGAACAAATAAAATAAGCGTTTAAACAAAGTCAAAGCGACGGTTCGATAAAATGAACCGTCGCCTTGTTCATATTTTTTCGTAGCCTATAAGAAATCCTCCCTTTTCGGGAAAAAATCGGTAGAATTGCCGCATATCGCACATTATTTTGCCTTATCTCTTGAAACCGAACAGAAAAAACGGTATATTTAGTATATCCAAACCAAGCTTTAAAAAGGAGAATGTTTATGAACGATTCGGTCAAAAAATTTATAATCGAGAATTGGGATAAAACCATAAGAACCAATACCGAGGATAAGGGCACGCTTTTGGGCGTTCCCAAGCCCTATACCGTCCCCTGCATTGAGTCCGCTTTTCAGGAGATGTATTATTGGGACACCTATTTCACCAACGTCGGACTGCTTTTGTCGGACAGAACCGAGCAGGCGATCAACAATGTCGAAAATATGGCATATATGATAGAGAAGTACGGAAAGATGCTCAACGGTACAAGAACGGGCTTTTTAAACCGTTCTCAGCCGCCGTTCTTCCCCCAGATGATCCGTGAGATTTTCGAAATGACCAGCGATTTCGAATGGCTCAAAAAAATATATCCTTCTGCCGAAAAGGAATACACCTTTTGGCAGACTCGCCGTATGACACCGTCGGGACTCAACCGTTACTACTGCGACGACGAAGGCGCATTCAACCGCAATATGACAAAATATTTTGTTGACCGCTGCCATATGGAAATGCCCGAGGACGAAGAAACAATAGTCGAGTATGCAAAATGCTTTATGTCCTTTGCCGAAAGCGGATGGGACTGCAACAGCCGTTTGGGACTCAGAGCTCATAAGTTCAACCCGGTTTGCCTTAACTCCTTGCTTTACGGTATGGAAGAAAACCTTGCTTTCTTCTCGGAAAAATTAAACAACGGCAAGGCCGACGAGTGGCACGCTGCCGCAGAAAAGCGCAGGGCTTTGATGAACAAGCTCATGTGGAATGAGGAAAACGGTGCTTTCTATGATTACGACTTTGAGAACGGTACCTTGTCCGACATATTCTCGGTCGCATCGTTCTATCCGATGACCTTTAACGTGGCAACAAAGGAACAGGCCGAGGCTACCGTAAAGTTGCTTCCGAAGCTTGAAGCCGCATTCGGTATCGTTTCCTGCGAAAACAAGGAGGGCGTTATGAACCTTCAGTGGGACTATCCCAACGGCTGGGCCTGCCTGCACTATATGGTCATCAAGGGACTTCTCAACTACGGCTATGAGGACGATGCAAAGCGCATTGCCGCAAAGTATGCTTCGCTTGTTGAGGAGGTTTTCGAGAAAACGGGCAATCTTTGGGAGAAATACGACGTCATAAACGGTTCCGTTTCGACCGCAAAGGAATATGACACCCCGACAATGATGGGTTGGAGCGCAGGTGTATACCTCTACGCTCACAGCTTGAGCGAAAAATAATTTTCGGCTTAATATTTAAAAACACACAAGCGGCACGGGCCTTTCAAAGGTTCGTGTCGCTTGGTTTACGTTGGATAAATTCAGTTTTGCCCGATTCGGCGTTTATTCCGTGAGCTCTAATATTATCCCCGAATGTTGTGCATAAACAATATATATTCTCAATGTTGCCCTCTTTTCCATAATCCTTTCTCGTTGATAAAGTGATCTGCTCACCGTTGTTTTCAAAGGTACAACATATTCATCATACCCTGTCGGTATATTTCCCAAAACTACTTTTCTTTGCTTACTTATAACTGCCGGCCCTTCATATTGTATATATGCCTCATCGGCAAAATCTTTTGAATATGAAATAACAGAACGGCCGAAAGAAAGCATCAAAAATACGGAAACAACTGCTACGCCGATCAACTGTACATACGGAAATTTCTTTCTCTTGTCTTCTTTTATTAATACAACAGAATAAACCGCCATCGCAATAAGAACCATCAGCAACAGGATCCCTATAACCGACAATTTAATCAGCTCGGAGCGTAATGTGGCATTATAAGCTTCTGTATTATATAAATAATTTTCCATTGATTCCTCCGATAATTGTTCTGTGCATATTTTACTATAGTACTGATGTATTGTCAACTTGTTTGAGATTTGTGACGGACGGAAGAAATACGTTTCTCCGAGTGTTTTATCTGATTTATTATTTATTTTATCCGATTTTAAAAATTTGCGTTTTCCTGTTGAAATACAATATTTTTTATGCTACTTTTCTCTGCCGCTGTCAACAGGCGCTTGCGATGCAAGTAATACCTTTAGATTTTCATACTCTTTGGCAACAGACGGATTGCTGTTAAGGTAATCTCTGAAATTTATGTAGTTTATAAAGTCTATGCTGTTTGTACGGACGATGTGGATAAAATGGGTTTGGATATCCCCCGTACCGTCATAAAGACTTCCCTTTGCAAAAAGGAGCTGTTCACCGAGGTTTGAATTGGGGCGGTAGTGAAATCCGTGCTTCAAAAACTCGGACTGCAAGCTTAAAACCTTTTCAAAGTCATCAACCGACACCGCAATATCTATTATCGGCTTGGCTTTTATCGAACGAATAGCGGTACTGCCAATGTGCTGAATATCGACAGCCGCATCACCGAGTATTGATTTTAATACCGCAACCGTTTGCTCGGCTTCGGTTTCCCATTCCTTTTCGTGATCGAAAAGTGCCACTGTTCCTCGTTTTAATCCAATCATAATCTATTCTCCAAGATACATTTAATCTCATACATAGCCACTTTGTTTGAATCCCATTTTAACAGTTTTCGTGCCTTGTCATATATAAGCCATTTGTATTCAGTATGTTCGTTTGAGAGAATAGGCTCTGAATCGCACTCAAAAGCAAAAGAATATTCAGGAATAACAAATATGTTTTTATCCCAATGTTGCCGTCTGTTTTCGGCAATAACTTCTGCCGGAACATATGCAACACTTTCAAGTTGATGTATATTAGACGACTCAACACCGATTTCTTCAAAGGTTTCTCTTATAGCAGCATAAAGTGGCGTTTCGCCATTCTCACCGCCACCTGCAATAAACTGCCAATAATCACTTTCAGTTCTATGTAAAATCAAAAACAAAGGCGTACCGTCAATGATACGATATGGAATTGATAATATTTGATATGGTTCTCGCATTTTAACCCTCCGCAAAATCGTTCTATCTTAATTCGATTTTACCACAATATGCACATTTGCACAACAGTTAAAATTTATCCGATTTATAATATATTTTATCTTATCTTAAATCGCTTTAAATACCGCCATGCATAGCAGTAATATTTTAGAAGCTCATCAAAATTTTACCTTTAATAAAGCATTGCTTGCTGCTCACAATAATAGTGCAAACGCAAACAAAAAAGGAGGTAAAAGCAATGACAGTACCCGAGGCAAAGGACGCACTCAACCGTTTTAAGATGGAAGCCGCCGGTGAGGTTGGCGTAAACCTCAAGCAGGGCTACAACGGTGATCTTACCGCTAAGCAGGCAGGCTCTATCGGCGGACAGATGGTTAAGAAAATGATTGAGTCTTACGAAAACAGTATGAAGTAAGCTTTAGATCGTTATTTTCGGGGAGGCAGCAGTTTATTCTGTTGCCTTCCTCTCTTTTATTCAAATTGAGTTTTTTCCTCTCGCTTCTTGCGGCACTGTTTGCATTCCTTTACAACGTACTCTTACCGCACTTCAATTCGTTGTTGCATACTATAGGCTTTCGGCCGTTGACAAACCGTAAATTATATAGTAAAATCATTTTGAAAAGCACTTGAATTATCGGAGTAATACATATGAAGTTCGATATTACGGCATTGGGCGAAATACTGATCGACTTTGCGCCTATGGGCATGGACTACGACGGAGATTTGATTTTTGCGCGCAAAGCAGGCGGAGCTCCGCTGAATTTGCTTGCCGCAATTGCGAAATTCGGCGGAAAAGCTGCGTTTATCGGCAAGGTCGGAAACGATATGCTCGGCAGCTTTTTGAGGAGTACCGTTAAGCGATACGGCATTTCGGACGAAGCGCTCGTCACCGATTTTTCCCACAACACTACCCTTGCGTTTGTTGAACTTAACCGTGACGGTGACCGTGATTTTTCATTTTTCAGAAACCATGGTGCTGACATTTATTTGACCGAAGACGACATCGACGCGGAAATTATAAAAAATTTAAAAATATTTCATTTCGGTTCGCTTTCTCTTACCGATGAGCCGTCACGCTCGGCTACCGAATACGCCTTGACCGTAGCCAAAAAGGCAGGCTGTACCGTAAGCTATGACCCGAACTACCGTGCTCCGCTTTGGAAGAACCGTGATTTCGCAGCCGAAATGATGAAAAAGCACATCGATAAAACCGATATTTTGAAAATATCGAGTGAGGAGCTCTGTATGCTTTTCGGCGATGACCGAAAGCGTGCAGTTAAAGCGGTTTTTGAGCTCGGCGTGTCGGTGTTGCTTGTGACCGACGGCGAAAACGGCGCATCGCTTTATATGGGCGAAAACGGCATTTCGCTTCCTGCCGCCGATGTCTCACCGATCGATACCACGGGTGCAGGTGACATTTTCTTCGGCACCTTTTTGAGCGAATGGATAGAAAACGGCTCGGAGCTCGGCAATATAACCTTTGAAAAGGCCTGCGAATACTTCAGAACCGCAATTAAGGTTGCGGGGAAAAGCACCGAAGCTCACGGTGGAGTGGCTTCTATCCCCGAAAGCAAACGAATATAGCAAAAGGACGCCCCGATATGATGAAGTACCGTAACGAAGTTTGGTTTTTGAACCGAAAAATCCCCCCGCATCTTGCCGAATAACCTTGAAATACGACAGTATTCCCACGTTTTTCGTCTTCGATACGAAGAATTTTTGTCGGTTATAAAACTGCGATGCACTTTAAAATGAAAATTTCATATGGGAGTCGCGACAAAAACGCACAGTAATGCTGACGCATACTGTGCGTTTTTTAACAAAGAATACCGCCGAAATTTCACATTTTAAAGCAACACTTCGTTATGGCACCTCATCATACCTTCGGGACGTCTTAATTTTTGCGGTATATTAAATTCAGCTTTCTGCCGAGTCGCAGCCGCAGTCTCCTCCGTTTTCGATATTACAGGGTCTCGGCGGGAAGAAATCGCCGGTCGGGAACTTGATCTTTTTGAACACGTCACACGGACTGTCGGAGGAATCGGTGCACTGCTTTTCCGGAACGCAGAAATCGTAAACCGGAACGAGCATCTGAACATTGCGAATAAGCTGAATTATCGTGAAAAGACCGAGCGTGACGACTACCGTCATATTTCCCGGCTCGGTACAGGGGTCGATAACTCCGCCGACTGCCGAAACGATATTCGCCGGTATAAATCCGGGCAGGTCGCAAATGCAGCGGCACTCGCCGAGTCTTGCCGAAAGCGGTATCGGGTCGACCGCTTGAACAACGCATTTCGGAGCGTTTCCGTTGCAGACCGAGCGTTGAGTGCAGCCGTCATCGGCGACATACTCGTTCGAGAAGGTCTTAACGCTTCCCTCGCTTCCGTAAAGAATGGCTTTTTTGTTGTAGAAGCATATTCCCTTTACCGTTGTGGGACAGGTGTGAGGTGTGCTGAAAACATCAAGTTGTACAAGAAAGAAAAATGTGAGATCGCAGGAATAGAAGCCTCGGTTGAAGTTTACCTGCTCAACGTCTATGTTCACATCGAGTACCTCGGCCGATTTTATTCTGACACTGCCGGCACTGTTTACCGTTTGCTGATCCTGCGGTGAAAAATACATTCTCATATCGGTGACACAGTCACGGTCACAGCAGGAATCGTAAACTCTTCCCGCATCGATGCACACCGCTTCCTTAAAGCAGGATGAGTCGGTTTGACAATTCGGTCTGATATCTGCCATAAATTAGCCTCCCTATTGATTTTCGTTGTGCTTTATGAGCTCCAACTTCTCTATATTTTATTCCGAACCGTCGGTTGTGTTACCGCAAATATCGGCATAAATATTAAGTGATGAGAGGGCATTACAATATTAAATTGACAAATGCTTCATTTTGGTATAAAATAGGCTTTGAAAGTAGGTGTCGTAATGACAGCGTTTATTGAAGTGTTAAAATCGATTTTGTACGGAATAATAGAAGGTATAACCGAATGGCTCCCGATCTCGAGCACGGGGCACCTGATATTGTTCGAGGAGCTTTTTTGGAAGGAATCCGACCCTAACTTTATGGAAATGTTCCGGGTTGTCATTCAGCTCGGTGCCATTCTTGCGGTCATCGTGATGTATTTCCGCAAACTCAACCCGTTTTCGCGTCATAAGGACGAAATAGCCCGTCGTTCGACCTGGGAAATGTGGTTCAAGGTCATAATCGCCTGTCTGCCTGCCGCAGTTGTCGGCCTGCCGTTTGACGATACGCTTGACAAATATTTCTACAATTTCCCGACCGTTGCGACAACATTGATAATATACGGTGTTGCGTTTATTCTTCTCGAGTCGGCAAAGCGCCCTGCTCCGAGAATAAATGACATTTCCGAAATGCCGTATAAAACCGCACTGCTTATCGGTATGATACAGCTTTTGGCACTCATTCCCGGCACATCACGCTCGGGTGTCACCATTCTGGGTGCAATGCTTCTCGGTTGCTCTCGCACCGTTGCGGCTGAGTTTTCGTTCTTCTTGGCAATACCGGTTATGTTCGGCGCAAGTCTGCTCAAATGCGTGTCATATGCCAATGACATCGTCGCAGGAGAGGCCGCAATTATGAATTCGACCGAAACCTTGGTTTTGACGGTCGGTATGGCAGTCGCTTTTGCCATATCTCTGGCGGCTATAAAGTTCCTCACGGGATATGTTAAAAAGCGTGATTTCAAGCCGTTCGGATATTATCGCATAATACTCGGAATAATACTTTTGGGATACTTTTTCATTTTTAAGTAAGGAGCTTTTAAATGCTTGTTTGTATTGACATCGGAAACTCCAACATCACTATCGGCGTTTTCGATAAGGAAGAGCTGAAATTCACCGCAAGGCTTGCGACCGATACCCGCAGGACCTCGGATCAGTATGCAATTGAGATCCGCGACATACTTCATATTTACGACATCGAGCGTGACTCGGTGACAAATGCCGCCATTTCGTCTGTGGTTCCGACCGTGGGCAGTGCCATTGAGCGCGCCGTTACCAAGCTTTTCGGAATTACACCCGTTGTTTTGGGGCCCGGAGTCAAAACCGGACTCAACATAAAGATCGACAATCCGGCACAGCTCGGTGCAGACCTTGCCGCGGGCGCCGTCGGTGCCTTGGCAAAATATCCCGTACCTTGCATTATAATCGATATGGGCACGGCATCGACCATCAGCGTTTTGGGTAAAAACGGTGAATTTTTGGGAGGAGCCATTGCCGCAGGTGTCAAGCTCACAATGGATGCCCTGGCATCTCGCACGGCTCAACTGCCGTCGGTCGGACTTGATGCACCGAAAAGGGTCATCGGAACCAACACGATCGACTGCATTAAATCGGGACTTATAATCGGTCAATCGGCTATGATCGACGGGCTTATCTCACGCATTGAAAAGGAGCTCGGTCAGGCGGCTTCGGTGGTTGCGACCGGCGGTCTTGCGCCCGAGGTCGTCAAGCATTGCGAGCACGAGATCGTGATCGACGACAATCTGCTTTTGGACGGACTGAGAATAATCCACGACAAAAACATCTGATAACGGCTATTCGGCGCCTCGGTATATTTTCCCGAGGCGCTTCGTCATTTTGATTCACGAAAGGTGAACACTTCGTTGTAATACATAAAAAAATCGTGCCGGGACTCAAGCTCCGACACGATTCGTAACTTTTCTTATTTTGCCTCTGCCCCAATCATTGACATCGAACATAAGTAAAATCCCGTCCACTTACGTGAACGGGATTTTGGAGCTGTTAGGCAGACTCGAACTGCCGACCTCATCCTTACCAAGGATGTGCTCTACCACCTGAGCCATAACAGCATTGCTGACAACGTTAAGTATTTTACTACAAAATTTTCGCGTTGTCAAGGATTTTTTTGAAAAAAGTCAGATTTATTTATAAAAATGTTGAATTACCGCTTTATTTGTCCTGCAAAAGCTTGTTGAGCTCTTCCATAAAGGTGCTGATATCCTTAAACTGACGGTAAACACTTGCAAAACGGACATAAGCGACCTCGTCAAGCTCCTTAAGCTTTTCCATAACAAGTTCGCCGATAGCGACACTTGTCACCTCTCGGTCGAGGGAGTTTTGAAGTTTGACTTCTATATCGTCAACGGCACGGTCGATATCGTTTATCGAGACCGGGCGCTTTTCGCAAGCCTTAAGCATACCGTTTACAAGCTTGTTGCGGTCGAAGGTTTCTCTCGACTTATCCTTTTTTATAACGACGACCGGAAGACTTTCGATTATTTCATAGGTTGTAAAACGCTTTTGGCAGCTCAAGCACTCTCTTCTGCGGCGGATACGTTCGCCCTCGTCGGCAGGACGTGAGTCGATGACTTTGCTTTCTTCATATGAACAGTAAGGACATTTCACAATAAACAACTCCTTAAACCGATTTATACTTTAAATATAACACAGTTTTCGAAATTTAACAAGACAAAATTGCAAATTTATGAATATCCCGTAAATCATTTCAAGAAAAGAAAAATAACTGTTGTAAAATGCAGTGAGATTTAGTAAAATAGAAATATAAACAAAGAAAGGCCGAGTGCCTTATGAAAGGAATTATTTAAAATGAGTTTTAATCAGTTGGACAAGCCTCAGAACGGTGAGATCACCGCCGTAATGCACACTACCTTGGGCGATATTTCCATTCGCCTTTTCGGTGACAAGGTTCCCCGTACCGTCGAGAACTTTGTGACCCATGCCGAAAACGGATATTATGACGGACTTATTTTCCACCGTGTAATCAAGGATTTTATGATACAGGGCGGCGACCCCACGGGTACGGGCTGCGGCGGAGAAAGCATCGACGGCGAAAAGTTCGAGGATGAGTTCCACCCCGAGCTTCACAATCTCAACGGTGCTCTTTCCATGGCCAATGCCGGTCCCAACACCAACGGGAGCCAGTTCTTTATAGTTCAGGCGAGCGATGTTCCCGACGGAATGCTCGAGCAGATGAAGGGAATGGCCGACCGCGGCTTCCCCGAAAATACCGTAAAGGCTTATGAAGCCGTCGGCGGTACACCTTGGCTTGATTTCAGACACAGTGTCTTCGGTCAGGTGTTCGAAGGAATGGACATCGTGAATAAGATCGCCTCGGTCAAGACCGACGGCTCCGACCGTCCGTTAGAAGATGTCAAGATCGTTTCGATCGACGTTGTAAGAGGTGAATAATATGAAAAGAATAGGCGCTTTGGTGCTGGCACTTGCTTTGTGCTTCTCTGTGTCTGCCTGCGGCGGAGACTCCGACGATAAGACCGCCGGCTCGACCGGCTCTGCGGTCAGCACTCCCGACACTGCGGCAACCTCCCGTTTGCCCGAAAATCCTCCGACAAAGCCCGAGTATACTGCGGTCGGCGAGAACGGCTCACGTACCGACGATGAGGTCGGCTTTCAGCTTGAGCTTCCCGAAATAGGCGAAAAAATAGCGGTTTTCGAGACCAATATGGGCAATATTTATATGCGGCTTTTCCCGAACAGCGCTCCCATAACCGTTACCAATTTCGTCGGACTTGTTGAGGCAGGTTACTATGACGGCCTCATTTTCCACCGTGTTATCGAGGACTTTATGGTGCAGGGCGGTGATCCGCTCGGCAACGGAACAGGCGGAACAAGCGTCTGGGGCGACAAGTTTGAGGATGAATTCAACGCAAACCTGCTCAATATCAGAGGCTCGGTCGCAATGGCTAATTCGGGACTTGCCACCAACGGAAGTCAGTTCTTCATAAACCAGAACAGCACACCCGTAAACAAGGCCTATTACAACTACAAAACCACATACAATCAGTTTGTCAAAAACTACGGCGATCAGATAAAGGCCGAGTATGAGCAGTATAAGTCCGAGCTTGCCGATGAGTATCCCGATGCCGAGGCTTATATGAAAGCAACCATCGATTATAACATCGCAAAATCTTCGATCTTGAGCGATTCGGTCTCGGACGAGGCCTGGAGCCTTTATGCAAAGGTCGGCGGAAATATTCATCTTGACGGCGCCTTTAAGGGCGGCTACGGCGGACATACCGTTTTCGCACAGGTATTCTCGGGTATGAGTGTTGTTGATGCGATGGCATCCGCCGAGGCAGATTCAAGCAACAAACCGCTCACCGATATTGTTATAAATAAAGCATATACGACCCTTGTGACAGAGGAAATATTGGCTTTGGCCGATTCCGCAGAGGGTTAAAATTCAGGGCGGCGTTTTTGCCGCCTCTTTGGTATATAGGAGAAAAGCTATGAAAGGTATTATTCTTGCAGGCGGTTCGGGTACACGCCTTTATCCCTTGACAATGGTGACTTCCAAACAGCTTTTGCCGGTTTACGATAAGCCGATGATCTATTATCCGCTTTCAACGCTTATGCTTGCCGGTATACGTGATATTTTGATCATTTCAACGCCGACCGATCTGCCTAATTTCGAACGCCTTTTGGGAGACGGCTCCGATTTCGGAATAAATCTCTCATACGTTGTTCAGCCGTCACCCGACGGCTTGGCACAGGCGTTTATCCTCGGTGAGGAGTTTATCGGCGGTGACAGCTGTGCTATGGTGCTCGGTGACAATATTTTCTACGGTCACGGATTTACCAAAACACTTAAGCAGGCGGCTTCCAAGCAAAGCGGCGCAACGGTATTCGGTTATTATGTCACCGATCCCGAGCGCTTCGGAATTGTTGAGTTCGACGAAAGCGGACGTGCGGTGTCGATAGAAGAAAAACCGAAAAATCCAAAGTCGAACTATTGCGTCACCGGACTTTATTTCTATGACAGCCGCGTTTGCGAGTTTGCCAAGCGTATAAAGCCGTCCGAACGAGGCGAGCTTGAAATAACCGATCTCAACCGTATGTACCTCGAGGAAGGCTCACTTGATGTCATAACGCTCGGTCGCGGCTTTGCGTGGCTTGACACCGGCACGGTCGATGCTCTCAATGAGGCCGCCGAGTTTGTCAAGGTGGTCGAAAGCCGTCAGTCGATAAAGATCGCCGCGATTGAAGAAATCGCCTATGAAAACGGTTGGATAACCAAGGATAAGCTGCTTGAGTCGGCCAACAAATACGGCAAGTCGCCTTACGGAGCACATTTGAAGAATGTTGCCGACGGAAAATTTAAGCACTGATGCCTAAGATAAGTGTGATTTTGTGCGCCTATAATGCGGCCGATACACTGTCGGCGGCCGCGTTGTCGGTGCTTTCGCAAACCGAGCGTGATATAGAGCTGATAATCGTGAATGACGGCTCAACCGATTCGACCTCGGCCGAGGCGGCTCGGCTTGCTCTTCTTGACCGCAGGGTAAGGGTGATCAACCGTGAAAACGGCGGACTCAGCCGTGCCCGCAACACGGGGATGGCGGCGGCAAGCGGCGAATACATCGCCTTTTGCGATGCCGATGATACCGTTGACGAAAAGGCATTGCAAACGATGCTGTGCGAGGCCGAAAGCTCGGGCTCCGATATGGTTATGTGCGGATATCATCACGATACCGTGAAGGGTGACGGTTCTGTCGGCACCGTTGATTTTTTCGAGCCCGAAAACCGTTTCACGTCGAGAGCCGAACTTTTCGGCAGACTGATAGGTCTTAAATCGAAGTTCATTTTGGATGCAAGCTGGAATAAGCTTTACAGAGCCTCAATAATAAAAGAAAACGGCCTCAAAATGCCCGAGGGCGAGCTTTTTGAGGATACGGCGTTTGTGCTCTCTTTCCTTAATGTCAGTTGTCGTGTTTCGGTGCTGCCACACTGCTTTTATCATTATGTTCAGCGTGGCGGAAAGAGCATTACCAAAAGCTACGATAAGCGAAAGCTTGAGGATTTGAAGAAGAGATATCTTGCACTTAAGGATTTCACCGCCGAGGCGGATGCCGGTGTGAAGCGCTTTTGTGAGCTTTATTATGTCAAAAACGTTTATTCGGTTTTGGCGAATACCTTCAGCGACAGGTCGATGAGCGGAAAGCAACGGCGAAGTCTTTTTAAAAACGAGATCAAAAACGCCGACTTTAAGCAATCTGCCGAAAATGCACGGGGAAACTGTGCGGCCGACAGGGTTGCGCTTGCGGTCGCAAGAACGGGCAGTGTGCTTTTAAGCCTTTGCTTTTGCGGCGTGCTTTGCTTTCTTAAAACAAAGACGGCGGCACTTTTTGCGAAAATCAAAAATTAGGGAGGTATGCGGTACGGTATCGGTTGTTATCGCCGCTTATAACGGCGCAAAATATATTGAACAGCAGCTTCGGTCGATTGCGGCACAGACCGTCGCACCCGATGAGGTGCTGATATTCGATGACCGCTCCTCAGACTCGACAGCGCAGACGGTTTGTGATTTTATTGAAAAAAATCACCTTACAGATTGGAAATTCAAGGTCAACGAACAAAACAAGGGGTACTGCCTTAACTTTTTCGATGCCTGCCTTGAAGCCGAGGGAGACATCATTTTCCTCTGCGACCAGGATGACGTGTGGGATAAGGAAAAGCTTGAAAAAATGCTCGGTGTTATGGAGCAAAACCGCGATATCGCCGCACTTTGCTGCTCCTGCCGACTTATAGACGGCAACGGTGAGCCGCTGCAGCACGCCGACGGAATCGGTGTGCTGTTCGATGATGACGACGGCTCGGTTGAATTCTTTTCTCCCGAACGCTTTGTCGGCCGCTCCTTCATAAGAGGCTGTTCGTTGGCATTCAGACGTGAAATCTTGGATAACTTAAAGCCGCTCGAGCTTAAGGGCTTGCTTTCCCACGATTGGCTCATAGCCTTCACATCGGCCTTGTGCGGCAGATGTGCCCACTTAAAATGCCGACTTATGAGCTACCGCTGCCACGGTGAGAATAACTCCTTCGGCAGCACTCAAAGCGGTAAAGCGGCACTCGACGGTCGTATAAACGGGCTCAAAAATTCAATAGTCGGTCACTCATTTATTTTGGAAAACGCAAAAAACTATCCCAATATGACCGCAGCGCTCGAAAAAAAGCTCAAACGGCATATTGCTTTTGAGCAAAAAAGAGCCGCCTTTTTAAAACAGGGTGGCTTCGGTCGGCTTTTTGCGTGCCTTAGCTCACTTAAGAGCTATTCTTGCTATTACGGCAGCTTTTGGGGCGGTGCTCGTGTCTTTTTAGGCGATATATCCTACCGCTCAAAGGGAAAAAGGGCAGAGTGACGGAAAATTTTCTTGACTATTTTCGAAAATATGTTAAAATGATTTCGAAAACGTAATAGCTTTGGCAACAACCGCTTTGCGGATTGCAAATATTATGAACTGTATCCCTTTGGGAACAGTATCGGAGGTTATTTTATGTCAAACAAAAACAAAGGCTCAAATGTCGCAGTTGTCGGTATTTTTGCCGCCTTGGTCATCGTGCTCCAGCTTGTGAGCGGCTTTGTCAAGATCGGCAATATTTCGATAACACTCACACTCGTTCCGATAGTGCTCGGTGCCGTGCTTTACGGATATAAGGTCGGTGCGGCGCTCGGCGGAATATTCGGTGTTATCGTCGTCATCTGCTGTATCACCGGTCTCGATGCCGGCGGCAGTATGCTGATACAGGCAAACCCTGTCATCACGGTGCTAATCTGCCTTGTCAAGGGTGTAATGTCGGGACTGCTCCCCGGTCTTGTTTATAAAGCATTCGGTAAAAAGAATCAGTATTTGGGAACCGTCCTTTCGGCGATAGTCGCTCCCATCGGCAATACCGGACTTTTCCTTCTCGGTATGATCCTTTTCTTTAAGGATACACTTGTTATGTGGGCAGACGGCGCCGATACCGTTTACTACATTTTCACGGGACTTGTCGGTATCAATTTTATAGTCGAAATGATCGTCAACGTCGTTGCCGCCCCGGTATTATTCAGGGTCAGCAAAGCAGTAAGAAGAATATAATTCAAGTGAAAAGGGCTTTCGGAAAAATCCGAAGCCCTTTTATTTTTGGGCAACCGCCGTAAAAAAACGGTTCACTTTTTCACCAAGCTACGCAAAAGATAAAATTAAAAAAAGAGTAAAAATAAAAATCCTGCCGAAAATAATCGACAGGATTTTCGCTTTGGTGCGCTGAGAGGGACTCGAACCCCCGACCTACTGGTTCGTAGCCAGTCACTCTATCCAGCTGAGCTATCAACGCACATAGTTTCTCTTCGAAACTGCCATAGTATAATAACACATATTGTCGCAAATGTCAATAGTGAATTTCAAAAAAATCGACATTTTTTAAAAAAATCCGAGATTTCTTTCATATACCGCTGAAATTCAAATTCTAACAAGAAAAGTGCCCTCAAAGCAAGCCGCTTCAAGGGCACTCAAATTCACAGTACCATAAGCAAGGTTCCGACTCCGATCAAAATACAACCGATAAGCGATTTTACGGTGAACTGCTCATGCAGGAACAGAAAAGCCAATACAAGCGTTATCACAACGCTTAGCTTATCGATGGGCACCACCTTTGATGCACTGCCCATCTGCAAGGCCTTGTAATAGCAAAGCCACGATGCGCCGGTAGCGAGTCCCGAAACGATCAGGAATATCCAGCTCTTTCGGCTGACATCGGACAAGCCGCTTTGTGCATTTGTGAGAAACACCATTCCCCACGACATAGCAAGCACAACTGCCGTCCTTATTGCGGTCGCAAGGTTGGAATTGACACCGTCTATTCCAACCTTGGCCAATATTGACGTCAGCGCGGCAAAAACAGCCGAAAGCAATGCAAATACAAACCACATAAAGAAGACCTCCCGTTTGTATTTAAGACGAAACACCGTACATTACCTTCTGATCAAAGCACCTTCGAAAGGAAATCACGCAATCTCGGATTTTTAGGATTTTCGAAGAAGTCCTTCGGGGGTGCCTGTTCGATAATAACGCCGCCGTCGATAAAAACGACCTCGGTTCCGACCTCTTTGGCAAAGCCCATTTCGTGAGTGACAACGACCATAGTCATTCCCTCGTGTGCAAGCTCCTTCATAACCTCCAGGACCTCACCGACCATTTCGGGGTCAAGTGCCGATGTAGGCTCATCGAAGAGCAGTACCTCGGGCTCCATACAAAGAGCACGGACGATCGCTATTCTCTGCTTCTGTCCGCCCGAAAGCTGTGAGGGATAAGCATCTGCTCTGTCGGCCAGACCGACACGCTCGAGCAGTGCCATGGCCTTGGCCTCGGCCTCTTCCCTACTTTTTTTCAAAAGCTTCATCGGGCCTATGGTCATATTGCGGAGCACTGTCATATGCGAAAACAGATTAAACTGCTGAAAGACCATTCCCATTTTCTGACGGTGGATATTTATATTTACGTTCTTATCGGTTATATCGACACCGTCAAAATAAATACTGCCACCCGTCGGCTCCTCAAGACGGTTAAGGCAACGAAGGAAGGTGGACTTGCCCGAGCCCGAAGGGCCGATAACGACCATAACATCGCCTTTTCTTATTTCGGCGTTGACACCCTTTAAAACGTCGACCTTGCCGAAAGACTTTTCCAAGCCCTTTACTTCAATTAGGACTTCTCTCTGCTCAGTGGTCACTCTTCCTCAGCCTCCTTTCCAAAATTCCGACAAGATAGCTCAAAATAAGCACGATTACCAAATAGATGAGTGCAACGGCTATTAAGGGCATAAAGTTACTGTATGTTATCGATCTGATCGTAAGACCGCCCTTTGTAAGGTCTGAAACGCCGATGTAGAAGGCAACCGACGACTCCTTAAGGAGGGTTATGAACTCATTCGCCAGCGAAGGCAAAACGGCCTTAAACGCCTGCGGAATGATGAAGTTGACCATAGTCTGCGGATAATCGAAGCCGAGACTGCGGCCTGCCTCCATCTGTCCTTTATCGACCGACATAATACCGCCTCTGACTATTTCGGCAACATATGCGCCGCTGTTAAGTCCGAAACAGATAACCGCTGCGATGAATTTGGGTATCTTCAGCGGCAGCAGTATTACAAAATAGATAATAAGCAGCTGAACCATTACCGGAGTTCCGCGTATAACGGTCAGATACAGACGGCAAACGGCATTGATAATACTAAGCTTACCGGTGGTCTGATTGGTATAACGGATTATCGCAACAACAAAGCCGAGCACTATACCGAGCAATGCGGCAAGACCCGTGATAGCAAGCGTAGTGCCGAGACCGTTGGCCAAATATCTCCAGCGGCTGTCCTTAATGAAATTGCGGTGAAATTCCTCACTGAAATCGGCAAACCACTTTTGGATAACATTGCCGGTGACCGGCTTTTCACTGCTGTAATTGTTGAGTGCTATACTATCGGTGATACCAGTGCGAAGCGTTGTGATATTTTTGATGTTAACGGTCGAGCCGCCGTAGCTTACGGTTTCGGTCGCCTTGATCTTGTTTATAACATCAACAAGACCGCCCGTACAGGCGTTTACCACCTCATCGCTGAGATAGAGCTGAAATTTTCCTTCCGACACTTCATAGGCATTGAGCTCGATATTTCCCGATACGGTAGCACCGCTTTCGGTAAGCACGCTGTTGATATCATCACGGATAAACAGATTGATCTTAGTGGCATTTATCTTTTCGCCCGACTGAGTTTTTCCATGATAGTAGGTGTAAGCATCGGTGAAGATCTTTCCAAGCTGAGGCTCCAATGCGCCTTTGACATCATAGGTCTCAAATTCACAGTTGAAAATCAGGTTCTTCTCACTGCCGACACTGACATCCTTTACGGTAATATGCGTATTTTCGATTATGCCGACGGCGCCGATTGCGGTGGATTTCGGAATAGAAGAAAATGTCGAATCAACAAGAGCCTGTGCCTCTTCAACACTTAAGCTCTTTGAAACCTTATTGCTTCCGCCGAAAAGTCCCACAAGTAGGACGGCTATCAGCACGGCAACGATCGCCAATGCAACGATCAGCTTGACCTTACCGTTATTAGTATTGTTTGATCTCATTTTATTCTCCAAAAACAACAAAAGGGCTGCTCCGCCGAAAGAGCACCTGCAACACCGTTGCAGGCTTCCTTCGGCAAAACAGTCGCCGTTTTGTTTACTCTACACTGTCAGATTACTTAATGTACTTTGCGATGATAGTATCGATAGTACCGTTAGCGGTAAGCTTGAGGATAGCCTGATCGATAGCCTCCTTAAGCTCGGTGTTGCCCTTCTTGATAGCGATAGCATAATCTTCATCGGCATAAGAGGTGTCAAGGATCTTGGTTCCGGCGTTGTTGGCAACATATGCCTTGGCAGGCTCGTTGTCGATAACAACACAGTCAACGTCGCCGCCGAGCAAAGCAACAACGGCCTCGTTACCGTTTGCGTACTGAACAACTCTGTCGCTTCCGAGATCGTCGGAGCAGTAGATGTCACCAGTGGTTCCAAGCTGAACACCTACTTTATAAGCGGCACCGTCAGCGAAAAGATCGTCGGCAGTCTTGATAGCAGAGCCTTCCTTAACAATGATAGCCTGTACACCGTTGGCATAGCTCGAAGAGAAATCGACCTCTTTCAAGCGGTCCTCGGTGATGGTCATACCGGCGGCACCGATGTCGGATTCACCCTTGTTGACCGAAGTGATGATGGTATCAAACTCCATATCCTTTACTTCAAGCTCAAGTCCGAGCTCTTTTGCAATAGCCTCTGCGATCTCAACGTCGATACCGACGATCTTGTTGACATCGTCATAGTACTCATAGGGCTTGAAATAAGCGTTGGTAGCCATGGTGAGCTTACCTGCGGTAACGGTGGTTACCTTAGCAGCTGCGCTTGCGTTGTCGTTGGAACCAGTATCGGCAGGCTTGCTGTCGGCATTATCGGAACCGCATCCGGCGAAGCAGGCAACGACGAATACCATTGCGATGCAAAGAATCAATGACAAAAACTTCTTCATTTTGATTTACCTCCGTGATCTTTCGATCTTTTTTTGAAATTATAACACCGAATGAATAAAAATGCAAGCCTTTTGACGATTTTTGTATATTTACACAAAATATACATCATTTTTACGCATTATACAGGCACTTCCAAGCATTAAAGCACATTTGCGATGGCTTCGTGCAGATTTCTCACTCCTATTATTTCGATGCCGTACTGCGTTTTGATCTGCTTAAGGCATGATCTCGGCACTATGCACTTGCCGAAGCCGAGTCTTGCCGCTTCCGATATTCTTGCGGTTATTCGCGAAACCGACCTGACCTCACCCGAAAGTCCGATCTCGCCTATTGCAACAACATCATCGGGGAGCGGCTTGTTGGTTATGCCCGATACCAATGACAGTGCAACCGGCAGGTCGGCCGCAGGCTCATCAAGCCTCAAGCCTCCGACTATGTTGAGATATGTATCCATACCCGAAAAACGGTAGCCGAAGCGTTTTTCCAAAACCGCAAGTATAAGACTGAGGCGGTTGAAGTCAAAGCCGGTCGACATCCTTCGAGCATTGCCGAAACCTGAAGCGCAGACAAGGCTCTGCACCTCGGCAAGTATAGGGCGCGAGCCCTCCATAACGCAGGATATACAGTTACCCGAAACGTTGGAATTTCTTTCCGAAAGCAGTGCCGCCGACGGATTTTCGATCTCGCTCAGACCCGTGTCGTTCATTTCGAAGACGCCTATTTCGTTGGTTGAGCCGTAACGGTTCTTGACCGCGCGCAATATTCTGTAAGCGTAGTTACGCTCGCCCTCAAAGTAAAGCACGGCATCGACGATATGCTCCATCACCTTAGGTCCGGCAATAGCACCGTCTTTGTTGACGTGACCGACGATAATTATAGGGATATCAAGCGATTTTCCCGTTCTTAAAAGAAGATTGGTACACTCTCTGACCTGCGTGACACTGCCCGATGAGGACTGTATTTCGGAATGGTACATAGTCTGGATCGAGTCGATCATAACCACCTGAGGCTGATTTGCTTTAATGTATTCGCAAATGGCTTCGACATCGGTCTCGGTCATTATCAAAAGGCGGTCACCGTTAACACCGAGCCGTTCTGCCCTGAGCTTGAGCTGCTTTGCCGACTCCTCACCCGAAACATAAAGCACGGTTCGCTCTTCGGAGAATCTTCCGCACGCCTGCATAAGCAGTGTGGATTTTCCGATTCCCGGGTCACCCGACAAAAGCACGACCGAGCCCTTTACAAGGCCGCCGCCCAAAACCCTGTTCAGCTCACCGATGCCGGTATCGTATCTCAGCTCATCGTCGGTATCTATCTGCGACACGGGAGCCGCGGTGGTTGCGGCCCGTGACACCGAAGCCGACACCGAAGGCCTTCCCTCTTTTTCGAATTCCTCGTTCATCATATTCCATTCCCGACAGCTCGGACACTGTCCCGACCATTTTGGGGACGAATAGCCGCAGGCCGAGCAAACGTAATGTGTTTTAAGCTTTGCCATAATTCACCGTATCTTTCCAAGACTCAAATGCGGCAGTGAATCACCATACCGCACCTGCTCGGACGTCTTCCGAAGCAAGAACAACCGACTGTCTTTATATTTTTATATTTCAACAGCGTGACCGTCACGCCGATACTTCTTACATTTATTTTTCCGCAAAATACCCGACAATACCGCAAGCGATAACAACGGCAAGCATTAAGCGGTACTCCTCGGTTTTAAGCCTTTTCAGTTCTTCGGGATTACTCAAAAAACCGCACTCGGCAAGCACCGCCGTGGCCGTGGCGTTGTGCAGCAGGTATATATCCGAGGTCGCGGCCTTGGTGCTGCGCCTGTTGTCCGGCTGAAGCTGCCCTTTAAGCCGTTCTTGAATATGAGCGGCTAATTTCTCCGACCCTTCGGTCGAAGCATAAAACACCTGTGCACCGTGCGGCTGAGAGGACGGGTACTTGTTCATATGTATGCTGACAAAAACGGCATCGGGATATTTTTTCATAACCGCCGCTCTCGCCTTTATGTCATCTACCTTGGCCGACTTGCCGACACTGCCGGAGCCGTTCAGCGCCGAATCGTCGGTTCTGATCATAACGGTCTTGAAGCCCAAGGTGCGAAGGACAGCATTAAGCTTCAAGGCAACGTCTAAGTTGAGCTCCTTCTCGACCGTACCGTCAGCCGCCACCGCCCCACCGTCAAACCCACCGTGGCCGGCATCTATAATGACGGTCGGAAGCGACACACAGTCGGCCGAAGCCGTGTGCGACCGGTAATACCGGGAATGAACGGAAAGCACGCTTACGGCAAAGACCGCAGCAATACACAGAAGTGCTGCCGATATTCTGTATTTAAAACTCATAATTATCACCCTATGAGAATTATGAACGACAAAATAATTTTATAACCAAAGTCTCGGATGACAATATGATTATACTACATTCCGGCCGCCTTTGCAACCGGAAGCTGCTTGTGCGGTGCTGTAAAAAAGCAGACCGCATTTCAAAAACGCGATCTGCTTATGATGATGTGAATTTTGACAGCTTCACTGTCAAAAACGCTTAAAGCCGAAATATCATTTATAAATAATATTTCCTTGGCATTCAATGTTTCCCTCTATCGTTTTGCACTCAATATTGCCGCCGCATTTGACATCACCGTTTATACCACCGTTACAGGTAATATTATCCTTGCACTCCTTTATGTCCCCGTTTATTTGGTTACATTCAATAGAGCCATAGCTTATAACATCACCGTTGATACTCGCATCGCAATAAGTATTGCCGAACACCTCAACCTTGAAATACTGCCTTGTGTTTTCGTTGCGGTTGGTTGGAAATTTTATATTAATGCACTCGTTTATATCATCGGTCTTTTGCAAAATTTTGCGACCCATTGCGAAGATCACACGAAGTTTTTCGTCATCCATCCAAGGAAATTCGGTGCACAAATCATAATTATTTACGGTCGACTTCGGTTCTTTCCCGAAAAGCTCATCAATGCTGATTTCAAATGTCTCGGCAAGTCTGGGTATTAAGCTGATATCGGGACAGCATTGTGCAGATTCCCATTTTGAAACCGACTGATTTGTTACGCCTAATTTCACGGCTAAATCCTCTTGCGTTAAGCCCTGTCTTTTTCTGTAAAAACAAATTGTATCATTAAGCTTTAAATTATCCATAGTTTCGCTCCTTTTTTAAGTTTGTAGCTACAATTATATTATAAATTCCGTAAAGTTTTAAATCAATAACGCAGCTATTGGATTTTTCCAACTTTCGGTTGGAGTGAATTTTAAAGCAATGCCGCCCATAAATTTATGATTTTACATACTCAACTTCAAAGTTTTCGGTTATGTTTATCTGTTTTTAAAAACGGCTTTTATTATATACCAAGGCTTCGGAGACGTACCGTAAAGCAAAACGCCGACACGATATATTTTAGCCGCAAGGACGCCGACACCTATTACCGAAGCGGCAAGCACGCCGACCGATATTGTGATTTCGTACCACGGCACGATACTCATTGCGATACGTGTGAACATAGCCATTGGCGATGTAAACGGAATATACGAGCAAACCTTCATAACGGTACTGTCTATGCTTTCGGCAGACATCGACAGCATTACCACCAAAAATGCAATAATAAACGTAAAGGTTATCGGCATTACCGAGGTGTTTATATCCTCAAGCTTTGAGGCTGTCGAGCCGACGGCACCGTAAAGAAACGCATAAATAAAGAAGCCGAGCACAAAGAACAAGAGCATAAACAAAAGCAGCTTTATCGGCATATTGAATATTGAAGCGATCATCTCGTTTCCGCCCCAATATTTCTCGTTAAGATTATAGAAAAATATCGCCGCACCGAATATGGCAATTAGCTGAGCAAAGCCTGCAAAGCAAGAGGCCAAGACCTTTCCGAACATCATCGAGGTCGGCTTTGCACTTGTGATGAGCACCTCCATCGCCCGTGAGCTTTTTTCGGTCGCAACGTTGGTAGCAACCATTTGTCCGTAAAGCAATATCACCATATAAAGAGCGAATACCATTATATAAGTATAAACAAAGTTGCTCATTTGGTCTTTTCCGAGGCTAACGGTCTCGCCCGTCACCTCGACCGACATAATTTCTGCGGCCTGCTCCGACGAAAGTCCCGTATCGACCAAGGATTGCATCAAATAAACCTGTTTCAGTATTTCCGAAGCGGCTTCGCAGTTCATATCATAGATCGAAAGATCGTTTACATAACACGTGTATTCCGTTGGCGAGGCTATGGTGAAGGCACATTCGGCATCACCGCCTATGATCAGCTCTTTCAGAGCTTCGGTGCCCTTGTCGGTCAGTTCTACATTATAATCGGGAAATGCCGCCTTGAAGAGCTGCGAAACCGTTTCGGTTTCTCCGACTCGGCAGTCGATAAGCATAGTGGGAAGCTGCTCTTTGTTACCGTCGGATTTAAAAAACGGCTTTATTCTCGGAAAAAACATAACCGCCGCAATAGCCGCAACCAAAAGCAGTGTCACACCGACGAATACCTTGCTTTTGAAATAGCCTCCGAGTTCAAATTTGAATACGGTTTTAAACTGCTTCATAAGTTCACTCTCCCTTGTGTGCGGTGTATTCGACGAATATATCATTGAGCGTTGGCTCAAAAACCTTAACACCGTCTATATCGTAGCCCTCACTGAGTCGGCTCATAACACCTTGCTTGTCCTGCGGTGAATCAAGCCTTATAACAACACTGTTTTTGCCAACTGTCTCACATTTTTCTCCGAAATCACGCATAATTGCCTCGGGCTTGAGTGTCGTCACGTGAAGCCTGTCGCGCGGATAATTTCGTTTTATCTCGTCAAGCTCACCCTTAAGTGCTACCCTGCCTCGGTCGATTATCGCTATGCTGTCACAGAATTCCTCGATATAACTCATCTGATGACTTGAAAAAAGTACCGTTTTGTTCTCCGAGATAAGCTCCTTTACGACATCCTTCAAAAGCAGTGCGTTGACGGGATCAAGTCCCGAAAACGGCTCATCTAGAACAACAATATCGGGATCGTGCGCCACTGCGGTTATAAGCTGTATTTTCTGCTGATTCCCCTTAGAAAGCGTTTCGAGCTTTTTTGAGGCATATTCGGCCATTTGAAGGCGTTCGAGCCAACGCTTAACGGATTTCTCAGCCTCTTTACGTGACATTCCCTTTAGCTCGGAAAAATAGATGAGCTGATCGAATATCACCTTCTTCGGATATAAGCCTCTTTCCTCGGGCAGATAGCCGATCTTGATTTTTCCGTAATCTATCGGTTCTCCGTCGATAAGCACACTGCCGCTGTCGCACGGAAATACATTCATCAGTATCCTTATGGCAGTCGTTTTACCGGCACCGTTGCGGCCGAGTAAGCCGAATGCCTTTCCGCTTTCGATTTCAAACGACACATCGTCCAAAACACGCTTGGCACCGAATGACTTATTTATATGTTTCAATTCAAGTATCATAACCGCACCTCTTTTATTGTATTGTCTAAGCGAATTATAGCATTTTGACCTTGAAAATCAACAGCAGATGAATATTTTTGAATAATTTAAAGTTATATATTAAATTTTTAGAGAATTTTCCGAAAAATCGTTAAATTTATGTTGACAAAACACCTTGTTTAGTGTGATAATATAGTTAAATAAGTATAATTATGTAAATCAAATGTTAAGGATATAAAATGAGAGTAATTACAGGAATTGCAAGAGGTATGCGTCTTGAATCGCCCGAGGGCACCGATGTCAGACCAACCTCGGAAAAAACCAAGGAAGCTGTTTTCAGCACGCTGCATTTCAGCATTGAGGGACGCCGTATTCTCGACCTGTTCGCAGGCTCGGGTCAGCTCGGTATCGAAGCACTCAGCCGAGGTGCCGAAAAATGTGTTTTCACCGATGCCTCACAGACTTCGGTCGATATAGTTAAACGCAACCTTCAAAAAACCGGATTTGCCGCTCAGTCGGTCGTGTGCCGTACCGATTATGCCTCTTTTCTGCGCAGCACGAAAGAGGTGTTCGACATCGCCTTTATCGACCCTCCCTATAAGGCGGGTGTCGCCGTCGATGCACTGACACTGACGACCGCCGTTATGAGTGAGTTCGGAACGATCGTTGTCGAGCATCCTCCCGAGGTCGAGCTGCCCGACAGTGTCGGCGGCTTCGGCATTTACAGAACCTATAAATACGGCAAGCTCGTCAATGTGACGGTCTATAAGCGCGTTGCGGAGGGTGAATGATATGGATAAAATCACCGCAGTTTGCCCCGGCAGCTTCGATCCTGTCACAGTGGGACATTTGGATATTATCCGCCGTGCCGCCGGTATGTTTTCGGATGTCATTGTAGTGGTCGGCACAAACTCTTCTAAAAGGCCGTCCTTCACCGCCGATGAGCGTATGGAGATGATACGTGTTGCCTGTGCCGATATTCCGAACGTCCGTGTCGACAAAAACGGCGGACTTCTCGCCGATTATGCAAGGCAGGTCGGCGCCCGTGCAATAGTCAAGGGTCTTCGTGCGATGTCTGATTTTGAATATGAATTTCAGATGGCACTGACTAATAAAAAGCTCAACCCCGAGGTTGAAACGGTCTTTTTGACAACGCAGGCCGAAAATATGTATCTCAGCTCGAGTATGGTCAAGGAAATCGCAAGTATGGGCGGAGATATCAGGGATTTTGTTCCCGAAGCGATACACGAAACAATTATTAAAAGATTATACAGCGAAAGGAAGTAAGCTATTATGAATATGGACGATTTGATGGAACAGTTGGACGAGGTACTTGAAGGCGGTTTTAAAATGCCCGGCAAGCGTGTCGTTATCGATGTTGAAAAGGTAAGAGCTATCATTGACGATATGCGTATGACTATGCCCACCGAGATCAAGCAGGCAAAGGGTATCGTTGCCGATCGTGCCGATATTATCAACAATGCCAAGCGTGAAGCCGACAGCATTGTGAGGGTTGCCGAGGAGCGTGCCAAGGCAATGGTAGCACAGGAAGAGATCACCAAGCTTGCACAGGCCAAGGCCGGTGAGGTTCTTGCCGCCGCTCAGAAAAAGAGTCGTGAGATGAGAAAGGCCGCACAGGATTTTGTCGACGATCTTATGCTCCGCTCAGATGAGATGCTGACCGCCAACCTCAACGAGATCAAGAAGACCCGTGCCGCCCTCCGTCAGCAGATCCCTCAGGCAGGCGCACAGAACGGCGAACAGAAATAATTTTTAAATAGCACAAATTCAAATGACCGTGTATCACAACAGATACACGGTCATTTTTTCATTATACCGGCGGTCGTTAAAAAAGCTTAATGCTTATTTTGAAGCTTTAATTCGGCTTCATACCACTCACGCTCCTGTGTGCCCAAGGCGTTGCGGAATATGACCGCTCCCGTTTCGTCACGGTCAAAGGTATATTCGACCGAAGCATGCCACCCATCACCGAGGACTGTCGGCTCATATTTTCTGAACATACCGTCTTCCAACGGGAAAAATCCGCTTCCCACTCCCCTTGATTCGGTAAGCTCCCAAACGGTCACTGCCTTGCCGTCCTTATCGGAAAAAGAAAACCGCACCATTCCGACATTCGGTGCAAACCAATAATCAGCAGTACCGTTTAGGTAAGACATTCCCCGTCTGTAACCGTCCTCCGACACTTTTATGTGTCTGCAACCGTCGAACACTCCTAAACCGATCTCAATATTTTCTTCGGTCACTTCTACTGCGGTTTTTATCCCATCGGTCTCGTCTTCGTAGCTGTAACCGGCCGTGAATTTTTCGTCCCAAACGGCACCGACCGCATCGCACAGTATCGAATACGGTCGACTGTACAAAACCTTCCTGCCTTCCGAACCGCATTTACGCATATCGCTTTTCCATTCAAAGCTAAACTCTCGGTCATTTCCGAGCACAATACGTTCGTCCGACTCTCTGACATTGTAAACTCCGAAAAAGTTCCAGCGCCCTTTCTCGGTGTAATCCTTATTAAATCCGCTGTCGGTCGCCAGTATTCTTTGCATAACGTTTTCGGCTATCGAAGTATGCCGCTTTTCACGCTTGCGTTCGGCCAAGGCCCTTGCCCTTGTATAGCAATCCGAAACATCACGCAATGTGTCATTTTCGGTGTTAAAATATTCCCTTCTCGCCTTTAAGATATTTCCAAGCCACGTGTCCTCATAGCCGAGCGCCGCCGTGACGGAATATTTTGAAATTATCGCACTGTCCTCTGTCACGCCGACAACGCATGCACGGTTCACAATGCGGTACTTCACACCATCGACACGGGTAGTATATTCCCAGCTATTTCCCTTACCGAGCGGCAGAAGTCCGCTGCCGCCGAGTATTTCACAGCTTTTAAGCTCCCAGCACTTTTCGCCGCCGTTTCTCTTTACGGTCTGCCTGACTATGCCAATATTCGGGCAAAACACCGTCTCGCAGTATGTAACACCGGCATAAGGTTTTTCAATTTCCCATACGAAGGTCATACAACCCTCGAATGTCCCTGCCACCGCGGTCACTGTGGCTTTTTGCTCCTTGCAGTACATTGTGACATTCCCGTCGGAGGAATAAAACTTTTCGTTTAGCGGCATAGCCTCATCGGGATATAGGTTGTCGCAAAGACTGCAATGCCAAAATACCGCCTCGCCTAAAGTATTGTTTCTCGAATAACCCGGTTGGCGCCAATAATATAATTTTCCGTCGATAAGCTTAAAGGCCTCGGCAGTGGCTTGAAGCCCGACGTTGGTGCCGACCTCTTCGTCGATAGCCAGGCACTCGGTCTCGGCGGCGATTGCCGAAAGTGCGTTGGCGTAGTAGATGTCGTTTTCATCCAAACCGTCAAGTGCCGATTTAAATGCCGCGATTCCCTCGGTTGTCTCACCGTCGGCCACATAATAATATCCGAGCCAAAATCGGCAATAAGCTTCGACCTTTTTGAAGCCGTGTTGCTTGCAATAAGGAATTTCACTGTTCAGTATAAAGTCGATTCGCTCTTTACCGCCGAATTTTTCCCATTCATCGGTGACAACGGCCTCTAAGACATCTTCATTTCGACCCTTTTCGGCCGACGCCTTTATTCTTCTTAACACCGCATCATTCTTCTCACCGGGGAGCCACCAATATCCTCTCAAGAGCACCTCGGCAAGCGCACGATGCTTGTCACGCGACTCCACTAAGCACTCAACATCCTTCAGAACTGCCTTGTACTCATTTTCGAATCCCTTTTTGCTTAATCTCAGACCCCACAGCTTCAACTGCTCAACACGGTACATAACATTTTTGACAAATGCTTTATCGTTTCTCTCATCGGTCATTACCCCAAGCTCCTTTGCTATTCTCCGTCTGCCGTCCGCAAGTCGCCATTTAACGGTGCCCTGCGGCACGTTGAGTTTATCGGAAATTTCCTTTACGCTAAATCCTTCAAAATAATGCAACCGAACGGTTTCCCTGTGTGCTTCGTCGAGCGCTTCAACAGCCGCACAAAGTCTTTGGTCGCGCTCGTTCTCGAAAAACGAAGCAATATCATACATTTCCAAAAGCTTGTCATCATCGGCGACAGTGTTATATGCACCGAAATCAAGGCTAATCTCTGCGACGGCATTCTTATGACCGATAACATAAGCTTTAGCTTTATTTTTTGCAATAGTGCAGACCCAACTTCCGAATTTCAGCGGTTCACGCAAGCTGTCCAACTTCAGCCACGCCGAAAGAAAAGCCTCCTGCGATGCATCATCAGCCGAAAAAGCATCCTCAGTGACTTTAAGAGCGGTACCCCTCACGGCACGCTGATGACGCGTAACAAGCTCTTCGAACGCTTCTTGGTCGCCGAGCAGTGCCAACTCGACCAATACAGCATCATTTTTGTCCTTAAAACCGTTCATTGCAATTTCCTTTCAATTTGAAGCTTCATATATATGACAACATTTCGGTAAAAAAGGTTGGGTCAGTTTCGAAAAAAATCACTTGGCACTCAAATACTGCGATACTGTATAATTCGGCTTGCCGAGGATGTAAACAGCCGCAAGCAGCATATACGCGACAATACCGCAGTGGCCGCTTAAAATATATCCTATTACAATAAGTTTTGGTTGGAAGTCCAGCATCCAGCTGGACTTCCTTCTG
>CAZWLH010000011.1:0-30749 GCA_964634675.1 uncultured Eubacteriales bacterium | reverse complement strand
GTTGTTTTTTCTATTATTTTTGTTACCTATCTATTGTATCATAACATATTTGCCTGAAAACGCAAAAGAGCACGCATTACACGTGCTCCGACAAATCAAATATCTTCAATTTTTGCAACGATTCCATAGTCGGCGTATTCAAATATCGGGGCATCCTTATCGGGATTAACGGCAATTACCGTGCCCGATTGCTCCATTCCGACTATATGGTGAACGGCACCCGAAATGCCGATTGCAATATATACCTTGGGGCTAACGGTTTTGCCCGTCAAGCCGACCTGCTGCTCATACGGAGCGGCACCGACGTCGACAAGACCCCTCGAAGCGGCAAGATTGGCCGAAAACCTTTCGGCAAGGCTTTCAACTGCTTCGTATGAGTCACGGACACCCTTACCTGCCGCAACTATAACATCACCCGCATCCGACTGTGTCGTCCTGACGGTGGCCATTACAGGCCGTGTCACACACCGAATTTTTGCGATAACGTTTCCGCTGAAGGCAGGGCGGTACATAAAGAGCTCCTCCCCGTCGGTTTCGAGAGCGGTACAATCGGCGCAAAGACCGGTATTGAGCAGGGCTGATACCTGCGGAGCGGTACGTCTTGACCACACATCACTCGGCCAAAGGACTACATCGGGACGATTCTTTGAGATAAGCTCTGCCATAGCTTTTGCACTGTCCTTTGGGATAACGGTGATATCATCCGACACGGTTTCTGCCATTTCCCGAGGTGCTTCGGTAACGATCCAAACATTCTTTAAAAGCTTTTCGGAGTGCTTGCTTTCGACACAGATCACTTCCTTCTCAAGTGCGGCTTTCACGACACCGTCCAACTCAGAGGCTTCGATAAAACGGCATTTTCTTTTTCCGCTTTTGTTTTCAAAGCTTTTTACGACCTTGGTAGGAGACCCTTTAAGTCCGCATTTTTCCCTGTCAGCGCCGATATCGTCGGCACTGAGCACGGTGACTTCACCTGTTTTGGAGCGTATGCTCGGGCGGCGAAGATCGTTTATGCGTTCAACGGTAATGACCGCAGGAAGCTTTGCTTCCTCTTCGCCCAAGCGTGTTTTGCAGGAAATATTTTTCTCGTCGACAGAGCATATTTCCATAACGTTTGTGATGACCGGAACGTCGAGCATTGATGCCAGCACCGAGCCCGTCTGAGCTGTATCACCGTCAACAGTCTGACGGCCGCAAATAATAAGCTCGGGTTCAATGCGTTTCACGGCAAGGCTCAAGGCATAGCCCGTTGCCAAGGTATCGGCACCGGCAAAAGCAACGTCCGACAGCAAAACACCGTTAACGTTTCCGAGTCTCGTCAGCTGAAGCATCATATCCTTAACGCCGGCTCTGCCCATACTGAGCAGAGTTATCTCGGCACTGGGTATGCACAGTGCACACTCAAGTGCACAGGCATCAAACGGATTCAACTCACCCGAAGCCACCTGCTTTATACAAACAACAATTTTCATCATCTTTTACCGTAAATGGGGGCCAAAGCATCGTGAACCTGCTTATATGTTTTGAAAAGCTCGGCATAAACCGCTGTGTTTTCAAGATTCGGCTCAACAACATCCTTGACCTTGACGCATTTTTTGACCGCCTCGACCGCATCGGCAAAAACACCGACGGCAACGCCTGCAAGCATAGCCGAGCCGAGCGACGAATCACTGCTTTCGGTCGTTCTCAAGGTTATTCCGAGCATATCGGCCGTTATCTGCCGCCAAAGCTTACCCTTTGCGCCGCCGCCGATAAGCGTTGCGTGGTTGTCGTGAGGTATTCCGAGCTCGTTCAGAGCCTTCATATTATCGAGCAGTGAGAACGAAACGCCCTCTAAAACAGCTCGGGTAAAATCGGCCTTGGTATGCTCCGCACGGATACCGATGAAGCTTCCGCAAAGCTTGGGATCGGCATAAGGAGTCAGCTCACCGTTGATATAAGGGTGGAACATAAGGCCGTTAGCGCCCATAGGACGTTCGGCGGCACCCGAATCAAGCTCTTTATAGTCACCGCCGAAGGTATCACGGTACCAACGGTAGGACGAAGCAGCCGCCTTGGTAGCCGTTCCGGGATACCAAAGTCCGTCAACAATATGCGCATAATTGATGAGGTAAGGATGAGGACAGGCCTTATCGGTAATGACACATATTCTTCCCGCAGTGGCAAGCTTAACGGTCATTTGACCCCTTTCTACGGCACCCGATGCGAAAACCTCCATTACCGTATCGGTAGTACCGCAAATAACGGGTGTTCCCTTGGCAAGGCCGGTCTCATTCGCTGCCTTTTCTGTGATTTTTCCGATAACATCGGTCGGTTTAACGATAGGCGGCATTATTGACTTATCAATGCCTGCAAGACCGCACAGCTCATCGTCCCACTCCACTTTTTCGTTGTCGAAAAGCATACTTCCCTGCGCCTCGATATAATCGGTGCAGTAAACATCGGTAAGCAGATATCTTATATAGTCTTTTTCAAAGAATATCTTTCCGATTTTCGAGAAAACCTGCGGCTCGTTCTCCTTGACCCACAAAAGCTGAGGCAAAGTCCAAATGGTACCCGGCTTCGCAAAGGTTTTTTTCTCGATATATTCCTCGGATGAGACTTTTAACGCTTCGGCCTGAGAAATACTTCTCGTATCGGTCCAATGAATGGCCGGACGGAGCGGTCTTGCCTCTGCATCGCAAAGCACTGCGGTATGGGTAGCCGAATCAACGGCAACCGCCAAAATATCCTCGGCCGAAACAGATGCCTTGGCTAACAGGGACTTGGTATCCTCGCAAAGTGCCTTATGCCAATCCTCGGGATTTTGTTCGCAAAATCCGGGAGCCGGATGAAGAGTAGGATATTCGACGGAATGCTCGGCAACGATGTTACCGTCGGTATCGAGCAGTGTTGCCTTTGAAGCGCCGCCGCCGAAATCAATTCCCAACAAATATTTCATAATGCTCTCCTTTTAAAAATTGACGGTGTAGTTCTCACCGGTGACACCGGGAATAACGCCTCTTGCGATAAGTCCCTCGTTTTCAACGTGAGCCAATATCCACTTGTTCTTTCTGAACATAAGCTTGTCCTCGTACTCACCGGTGAGGGGAACGTTTGTGCCCTGCGGCAGCACAACAACGCATCCGAAGCCCTCTGGTGTTACCTGACAGGGGCAGAAATGCAGAGTTGTGGCATAAACCTCCAAGACCTCACCCTTTTCGACGTAAAAAGCCTTCATAGTCGAAGAATCGATTTTTCTGTCGACGATATCCTGAACCTGTCCCAAGAAGAGTATAAGCGGAGTTGTTGCGATGTTTATTTCACTGCTCTTGTGCCACTCAACGGCGTTGAGCTTGTTGCTGTAGCCGTAGCAATAGCCTGCCTGTGAAGGAAGCTCACCGAAGCACTTGACCTCGATATCCTTTGCGGTTTTGAGATCCTTGAAATAGTCGGTCTCAGCAATATAGCAGGAACCGCTCTCGACCTTTTCGGCACTCTTTGCCGCCTCTAAAAACTCAGTCGGATCGATGTCGTTCAAAACTCTGCCGTAAGGGATAAACTCCTTATCCGAGGTGCGGTAAAGCTTCAAATGTGGATTATTTTTAACAACCTGTTCGTACATTATTTACCCTCCAATGCGGTAATAACACGTGTTGATATAAAGCTTGTACCTGCCTCGATAGACTCGATAGCCTCCTTATGGGTTATATCATAGTCACTGTCGATATTGTCGGCCTGTCCGAACCAAGGCTCAATGCAAAGATAGGGTGCGTTGGGCTTTGTCCAAAGCACAAATCTCGGGCAACCGGGGAAATCGAGCTGAACTCCGCGGCCGGTCTTACGGTTCTGCAGGCGGCAGGTCTTGGACTTAAGATCCTTGAAAACAAGTGCATCAATTGCAAAATAGTTGTAATCGAGCTTGATACGGTCACTGTCGGCAATGACCGGTGTGGTTTCGTGAGCGCTGAGGTTGCCGAAAAGTGTGTAGGTATCAAGCGTTTCCTTCTGCGGGAATATGACATCGTATTCTTCGATTCCCTCGGGGCAGGCAAAGCCGTCGTGCGAGCCGACCGAGAACCACATTGTCTTGTCGCTCAAATTGGTAACCTTATAGCCTGCGGTGATCTTACCGTCGGTCAGAATATAGGAAACTCTGAATTTGAAATCATACGGGAAGCATTCCTTGGTTTCTTCGGTGCTCTTGAGCAAAAATACGGCGGTATTTTCGGTCTGAGCCTCGACCTCGAAAGTCATTTTCTTAGCAAAGCCGTGCTTCGGCATAGTGTATTCCTTGCCGTCCAAAATATATTTATCGTCCTTAAAGCCGCCGGTCATCGGGAAAAGATTGGGAGCGCTCGATGCCCATATATCGGGATCGCCCACCCAAAGATACTCAACGCCCTTATAAAGGAAGCTCTTCATTTCGGCGCCGACTTCACTGACGGTCAGGACGGAATTTCCGGATTTTAATGTAACCATTGTTATCTCTCCTTAAAAAACAATATAGCAAACCGCCGAAGGAGCGGCTATGCCCCTTCGGCTGTCGTGAATTATTTGCCGATCCAATCGTGCTCGGGATCGTTGCTGCGGTTAAAGCCCTGATAATCTCCTGCCATAAGCCAGAGGAAATAGGTCTCATAACCGGGTGTTGCAACAGTGGTATGATAGCCGTAAGGGAACTCAACAAGCTCATCGTTCTTGACACGGTAAGCCTCGTCGATCTCACCGTCCGAGGTGTAGAGGCACTGCACACCGAAGCCCTGCTTGGGATCAAACAGGAAGTAATAAATCTCTTCGGCTATGCACTCGTGCGGCATATTGTTGACATCGTGCTTGTGGGGCGGGAAGCCTGCCCAGTTGCCCTTTGTAACATATGCTTCACCGATGGTAAGCACCTTTGCGTTGGAGTTGCCATCGATGATAAAGCTGGTCTCTCTCTCATAGGGCTGTTCGCCGAGAAGCTTGAGGACAACGTGATCCTCACGCAAAACCTGCGGCTCGGTTTTTTCGGCAACAGGTGTTGCACAGACTGCGATCTTCACATGATCGATAGCCTCTATCGAAAGCTCCTGCTCACGGGGCATATAGAAACTCTCGGCCTTGCGATTCTCGAAAACGGTATTTCTGTTACCGATATTCTCCCACTTTGTATCACCGAATGATACATTGCAGTGTCCCTCGAGCATAATGAAAGCGGTTTCCTTATCCTCGGTATTGAAGCTCTGAACACCGCCGGCATTCAGCTCGATAATACCGAATTCCAATTTCTTTAAAGAACACTCACCGATCTTGCAGATGGGAGTATAGCCGATGGTCGGCTTGTATGCTTTTTTAAAGTTCATAACCGTTCCTCCTTAAATAGTCTACTGCCGTATCGAAATCGGGAACGCTCTCACGTGCGCCGACTCCCATACATTTCAAGGCCGAAACACAGCTTGAAAAATGACAGCACTGAATAGGCGTAAAGCCTCTTACAACGGCCGAAGCAAATGCTCCGTGGAAAACGTCACCCGAGCCGTTGGAATCAACGACTTCGGCAGGATATATCGGATACTCGGTCACTGAGCTGCCGTCGTAAAGCAGACCACCTTCTTTTCCCCTTGTCACAACGACGATTTCGGGGTTATAAAGCTCATAAAGCTTTTTTGCGGCATCGGCGGCGTTTTTCTCACCGGTATGACCCATTGCGAATTCCTCGGAGGGTATCATAATATCGGTCAAAGCCAAAAGCTCTTCGACACCTTCATAAAGGCCTCCGCAATCGTACAAAACCTTTGTTCCGTTTTCACGTGCTATCTTTGCGGCTTCGAGTGCGGCCGACATCTCATTACCGTCGACCATAAGCACCTCGGCATTCTTGATTGCCTCTTTCTGTCGGTCGTTGAGCTTCAAGGCAGGCAGATTTCCTTTGTCGAAAACGCAGGTACGCGTTCCCTTTTCGGAATTAAGCCAAATACAGGAGGTGAACGCACGGTAGCCGGAGATCATTTCGATATTTTCGGTGCCGACGTTATACTTTTCAAAATCCGACTTCAGATATGCACCGTTGGAATCATCGGAAAGAACGCCCAAAAATTCGGCACTTATTCCGAGCTTTGAAACAGCCACAATGCCTGTGGCGGCAGGACCGCCGCCGACAAGCTTTGAAGATTCGGCACGAAGCTTGGTATCCTCGGGAGGGAAATGGGGTATCGTAATCAAAGTATCGAGCACACAGGCTCCGATTCCTACTACCTTACTCATTATTTCGCCTTGCCCTCCGCTCCGCAGAGCAACACCTTGGTCATACAGAATTCCTTAACGGCCTCAATAGGCTTTTTCATAAAGTTATCGACGGCAACGGTGCGGTCGGGCTTTACGACTTCTTCCTGTACGGAATCAAGGAAGGTATAGCAAATATCGGTAGCGACATTCAGCTTACGGATACCGGCCTTGACAGCCTCCTTGATGGCTTCGTCGGGAATACCCGAACCGCCGTGGAGAACAAGTGCGGTGCCGCCGGTTGCCTTGCGGATATCGGCAATACGTCCGATATCGATTTTAGGCGGCTTTTTATAACGGCCGTGAGCGTTACCGACCAAAACGGCAAGAGCCTCGACGCCGGTCTTTTCAACGAAAAGCTTGGCATCCTCTGGCATAGTGAACTCATCCATTGCATCGTCGTTGACCGAGCCGATGTGACCCAATTCACCCTCGACCTGAACTCCGGCATAGGAGCAAAGGTCGACAACACGCTTGGTTATTGCGATATTATCGTCGAAATCAAGCGCAGAGCCGTCCATCATAATACCGGTAGCACCCCAACGGAGAGCTCTTGTGACCTCAAGCTCTGAGGGACCGTGATCCAAGTGGAAGCACACGGGAACCGATGCCTTATGAGCTGCGGCAACGACCGCAGGAGAAAGGTAGTAGCCTACCTCCTCCTTCATAAGTCTCGGATATACCTGCAAAATGCAGGGAGCCTTGAGCTCTTCCGCGGCCTTTACGGCACCCATCAGGGTCTCAAGATTGTATACGTTGAAAGCGGGAATGCAGTAATTGCCTTCCTCGGCCATTGCGAGAACCTGTTTAAAACTAACAAGCATTTAAAACACTCCTCAAATTATTTTGCGGCAGCTAAAACAAGCTCCTCGATCGAAATGATCTCAATGATCTCATCGGCAGCAGCCTTAAGTGCGGCATATTCCGAAACGCTTGCGGTGACAATAGCCTTGGCACCGACATTCTTGGCGTTCATAATGCGCTCCTTAGCAACAAGCTCGGAGGTGAGAGAATTGTATATTGCCATAATGGAACCGCCGGCCCACATAGTGTCCTTCTTATTGAGAAGCATCTCATTAAGCTCTGCACAAGCGGAAACGATCGCTCTCGGCTCCTCGGTCTCTTCAAGCTGACGTGCGAGCTGATAAGGATCCTGGAATACGACGGACTTGCCGGTATTATTGACGTTAAGCTTGCCGTCCTTTATAAGACCTGCGACAAATGCGGTAAAAGTGACAACATTGCCGATTTTCAGGTCATATTCCTTATATTCACGGACAAATGCCTTGGCATCCTGAGGATCGAAAGCAACAACGGTCTTATACTTGCCGATAACTGCGGCACAGTCGGCCATCTGCTGCTTGGTCTCGTCGGCAGCGCCGATAAGCCAATCGAGAGCATAGCCGGAAGCCGGCTCGTTCTCGATAACGGTGAACTTAACACCGGCCTTTTCGAGAACTGCGATAGCGTTCTTTGCTGCGGTGGGAACGTTGTATCTTGCCTCTGCGCCGAGGAAGAGAACGATGTCCTCGTCGGCGGAGTGAGCTTTAACTGCAGCTGCGAGGTCGGCATCGAGTGCGGTGGCACCGTAAACGTTGCCGGTCTCCAAAACCTTGTCAACGATAGCGTTGATATAATCGGGAGTCTTGCCGTCAAGAGCGGCCTGGAGACGTACTTCCTTGGTGAAGTAGGTCGGATCCCATCCGGTGACACACTCTTTGGTGCAGGCCTCACACATCTGACATTCATAGATATTATCCATAATGTCGGCGGTAAGCTCGGCACCCTCACGGTTAACAAGAGAAAGTGCAAGTGCACGTGCTCTCGAAGTATTTCTCTCCTGTCCTGTTGCGTTGCCTACAGGGCAGATATGACGGCACATCCAGCAGAAACGGCAAGCGTCTACGATCTGCTTACTTTTTTCAGACATGTACATAATCGGTTACCTCCCCTTAAATTACAGACCGAGCTTGAACGGGTTCATAATGCCGTTCGGGTCGAGCTGCTTCTTGATTCCCTCGAATACCTGCATAGCGGGACCGTACTGTTCCTTCATAAGACGGCCGAGCTTGATACCGACACCGTGGTGATCGTTTACGACACCGCCGTTGGCGATTGCGGTACGGACACCGGTGTTCCAAATTCTCTGATGCAGGCGGAGAGCCTCGTGCGGATCCTCGGGAACAAATTCCTTATCGACGATGAAGCGGTCGTATACCATACAACCCCACTCATACCAGTGAGAGAAGTGAGCGATGAACTTAACGTTCGGGAAGTTGGTCTCGATAGCCTTCTTCATTGCCCAATAGATCTTCTCGATCTTGTCATAGGGAGCGATGGTATCCATAGTACCGAACATCTGAGGAAGGTCCATCATATGGCCGGGATAGAAGAAGGTGATCTTCTCTTTCCACCACTTCTCGCCGTACTCGGAACCGAGATCCTCGGCACCGTACTTTGCGAAGGTGTCAAGAAGGATCTTCTCTTCGACTTCGACCATTTCCTTGCAGCCTTCATAAGCGATGTTCATGAAAGCACCCTTCTTTTCGACACCGACTATCTTCTTGATAAGAGTAGCGGTCTCGGCCTCGTCGTAAAGACGCATAACGGAAGGCTTAAACTTCTGGAGAAGCTCACGGGAGGCCTTGAAGGCGCCGGTCATATCCTGGAAGAGGAAGCCGCGGAAGCGACGCTCCTCGGGCTGAGCGAAAATACGGATCTGAGCCTTGGTGATAACACCGAGGGTACCTTCGGAGCCGATGAATATCTGGTTAAGGTCGGGACCTGCGGCGTGCTTCGGAGCGGAAGAGGTCTCGATGATATCGCCGTTCGGGAGAACGACCTCCATCTTAAGTACCATATCGTCGATCTTGCCGTATTTGGTCGAAACAACACCGATACCGCGGTGAGCCAGGAAGCCGCCGACGGTCGAGCAGGTAAGCGAAGAAGGATAGTGCATGGTAGCATATCCGACCTCATTGGCTGCCCATTCAATGTGCTTATAGATGGCACCGCAGCCGCACTCTATGTAAAGAGCATCGGTATTGACCTCATAAATCTTGTTCATTCTCTTGGTATCGAGCAGGATACCGCCTGCAACGGGGATAGCACCGCCCTGGGTACCGCCGCCGCCGCCCCATGTGGTAACGGGGATCTTATAGTAGTTTGCGATCTTCAAAACCTTAGAGGTCTCGGTCGCATCCTTAGGCGAAACGATAAAATCAGCCTCGGGCATACGCTTGCCGCGATCTGCCCACATACGTGAAAGCCAGAAATAGTCAACGCCGTGAGTGATCTTGTCGATCTCTCTGGTTGAGCAGTTTTCTCTGCCGACAGCATCTTCCAATTCGGTAAGGATCATGTCTGTCAAAAATTCATTACAAACCATCGGATCATCTCCTAAATTTATTTCAGGGCAAAAGCCCTGTATTTGCACAATAATATTAACACAAAGCCGAAAATAATGCAATAGAATTTTGAAAAAAAATTTCAAAATATCTTGATTTTTTCGAAATTTTGAGTTAAAATGAAATAAAATTTCACCAAGGAGCTTGTTATGGAGTCGATTTTACTCATAATTAAAAATTTTTACCCCAAAATGGGCGGAAGCGAACGCAAAATAGCCGATTGGATAACCAAAAATTTTCAAGAGATCATCGGCCTTTCTATCAGCGAGCTTGCCGACCGATGCGGCTGCGGCGAAGCTACGATAGTAAGATTCTCACGCAGGATAGGCCTTTCGGGCTATCAGGAGCTTAAGCTCAGGATCGCTCAGGAGTCGGCCAACACTGCGGCAGGCGGTGTTCCGGGTGTAACCGAAAACGACCGTTGCTATGACATTTTCACAAAAAGGATACGTGACATTGCGGTAGCGCTTGAAAACACCAAGTCGGTGCTCGATCCCGAAGAGGTCGAAAGAGCCGCAAAGACCATAAAGGATGCCGGGCGGATAGTTATTTTCGGACTCGGCAACTCGGCGTCGGTGGCGGTCGATGCTCAGCACAAATTTTTAAGAGCAGGACTTGATGCCATAGCCTACTGCGACAACCATATGCAGGCCATTGCCGCCTCCCACCTTCACAAGGGCGATGTTGCGATAGGAGTATCTCATTCGGGTGCTTCGATCGATGTTGTCGATGCGCTGAAGACCGCAAAATCGGCCGGAGCCACAACCGTCTGCCTCACCAAATTCGGAGAAAGCCCGATATATAAATACAGTGACATTGTTTTGAATACACGCTCCGAAGAAACCAAGTACTCGATACTTGCCATGAGCTCACGAATAGCACAGCTTGCGATATTCGATGCGATATACACCTATATCGTTATGCACAGTAACAAGGCGGCGGTCAACGCCATAAAGGATGCCGAAACGGCACTTCACAGCAAAAAATATATTTCAAAGAATTAAATCTCTTGCTCCTTTACTTTTTCCGAGACGGCCTGTACCGTTTCTTCGATTGACAGGCCGGTACAGTCGACCGTTATATCGGCATATTTTTCATAAAGCGGAGCGCGCTCATTATAAAGGTCATAAAGCGTATATTCCTCGGGCATGGCTATTCCGCGTGTCGTAATATTATCGATGCGGCGAATCAGCTCATCGGGCATGACCTTAAGATATACTATCGTGCTCCCCTTTTTGAGGTTTTCCATAGCCTCTTTGCCGTAAACCGCACTGCCGCCCGTGGCAACAACGGTATTATCGAACATCTGACGGCTCAAAACATCGTTTTCTATACCGATAAAGCCATCGGTTCCCTTTTCCTTTATTATTTCACTGAGTGTTTTCCCGTATTTTATCTGTATAATAAGGTCGGTATCGACAAAATTCAAAAGTCCTGCCTTGGCAAGCAAAACGCCGACGGTGCTTTTTCCCGAGCCCGGCATACCTATCAGTACTATATTCATAAAGCTGCTCCGTTTAAAATGTTTTTTCTTAAATATACCACATCACCCTCGGCTTGGCAATGTTTAAGGTTAATTTTTTGTAACACTTTCGGGAATTTATTGATTTAGCCGTCAACCGATGTTATAATATTTTAAAAAAGAAACGAGGATTATTATGGATACATTTGTAGAACAGCTCGTTGTTATCAAAAACGACGGCAAAAAGAAAGCGACCAAGGTAGCGCTTTGGGTGATATGCTCCCTTTTGGCGGCAGGCTTGATAGTCATAGCGGTATTTAACCCGGCTATTGCCTTTTTCACGCTTATTCTTGCGGCGGCCTCCTTCTTTTGCGCTTATTACTTCAGCGGTCAGCTCAATACCGAATTCGAATACATAATAACCAACAAGGATATCGATATCGACTGTATAATCAACAAAAAGAAGCGTGTGAGAATGGCATCCTTTCCCGGAAGCGATATCGAAAACATCGAAAAATACAATCCTGCAAATCACAAGGCCGACAAAGCACGCAACATTAACGCTTATTTCGGTTGCACACCGGACGAAACCACCGTTGCTCTCACGGTAAGACACCCGAAAAACGGTCATTATTTTTTGATAATTTCGCCTAACGACGAATTTAAAGATGCACTGCGCAAGGCGGTTTCCTACACCTTAAAAAACAGTATTTAACGGAGGATTCTTTATGATACTTACTTCCGAACAGATGAAGATCGTCGAAGCAAAATCGGTCGAGCTCGGTATGAGCTGGCTGAGGCTTATGGAAAACGCCGGTTCGGCTGCCGCAAGGATAATGCGCAATTCGTTTGAGCTTAAGCACGCACGTGTCACCGTGATTTGCGGCAAAGGCAACAACGGCGGCGACGGATATGTCATAGCACGAAAGCTTTTAGACGACAGTGCCGCAGTCAAGGTGATATCCGTCGGTGCTCCGTCGACTCCGAGCTGTATCGAAATGGCCTCTAAAGCCTATAATTTGGGCATAAGACCCGTTGATTTCGAAAGCTACGGCGATATCTGCCGTCAGTATATCAAGGACGCCGATATAATAGTCGATGCAATGTTCGGTACGGGCTTTAAGGGTGTTGCCTCCGGCACATATTCCGAGATAATTTCCGCCGTCAACTCATCCTCGGCAATAAAGCTTGCAATCGATGTTCCGAGCGGAATGTGCACCGATAAATATGAGCCCGAAGCGATTTTCGTCAACGCCGACAAAACCGTTGCCTTTGCGACATATAAGCCGTGTCACCTTCTTTTCCCGACAAGCAAGTACTGCGGAGAGGTTATCGTCGCACCGATCGGTATACCCGACGAAGCCTTCGACGAAGTGGAGCCGACGGCTCGGATAGTATCGGACGAAACCGTTGCCAAGGCTTTGCCCGAAAGGGAGCCTGATGCTCACAAGGGTGACAGCGGTACCGCCACTCTTTATTGCGGTTGTAAAGGATATTCGGGAGCGGCAGTCATTGCGGCAAGAGCCGCAGTAAAAAGCGGTGCCGGAATTGTCAATGTGATAATTCCCGAAAGCATTTACACGATAATGGGAGTTTCCCTGCCCGAAGCAGTATGCACCGTGGTGCCCGATGTTGAGTCGGGCGAGACTTTGGAAGAGGTTACCGAAAAAATAATTTCAGCAATAAATAAATCCACCGTCGGACTTGTCGGCTGCGGACTCGGTCGCTCAGAGCAAGCGAGAAAAAACGTTACAGAAATATTGAAAAACGGAAAAGTTCCGTTGGTGCTTGATGCCGACGGAATAAACCTTGCCTCCGACTGCATAGATTTAATAAGGCAGTACGAAGGAGAGGTCGTAATAACTCCCCACCCGAAGGAGGCATCACGTCTGCTCGGCTGTGAGGTCGCTGATATTCAAAACGACCGTTTAAGTGCCGCAAAGCGTCTTGTTGCGGTGACGGGTGCCGTGTCGGTGCTCAAGGGCGCAAACACCGTGATCGCTCTGCCTGACGGAAGCTGCTACACCGTCACCGACGGCAATCCCGGAATGGCCACCGCAGGTACGGGAGATATGCTTGCCGGTATGACAGCGGCCTTTATCGCCCAGGGAATGACCGCCGCCGATGCCGCGATTTCCGCTGTTAAGCTCCACGCACTGTCGGGTGATACGGCGGTTAGCACAACATCGGTTCTATCGCTTACACCGACCGATATGATAAACGCCCTCCCTGCTGTTTTCTGCCGAATGTATTCATTGAAATAGGGTGATAATATCCGAAGGCTTTTGTGCTTTTCGGCATTGCTTCTGTGCTTTGCCGTTTGCGGATGTTCAAATCACGGCAGTGACTCGGTCGAGGTCATCACCGCTTCATTCAAATGTGATTTCTCGGTCGACGGCTCCGACCTCGGAGGTGAGATGTCGGTCAACGGTGAAGGCGATATAACCTTCCTGTTTTCCTCGCCCGACAACATCAACGGCACCTCGATAAGGGTCAAGGAGGAGTCGGTAATACTTGAGATCCACGGCATTTCAGAGCGCTATCCCCGCTCGCAGGTTCCGAGCGGTTCGCCGACACTTTACATATACGATGTACTGACGGCGGCATCTGCACTTACTCCGACACCGGATGATACGAGCTTTCGGCTTGACGGTCAGTGCCTCAGCGGCGGCTTTTCGGCCAAAATCGGCGGAACCGGATTTATTGAAAGTCTCACGCTTAAAAGCAGCGGCTCGGTCTTTTGCTTCTCGAACCACGCCATAACCGAAAACTGATCTTAACGGGCATTCCGCTTCAATCGGTATGTCCGTTTTTGAAATTTTACAAACGTTTAACATTTTTCTGTTGCAAAGCGGCTGAAAAAAGAATATAATGTAAGTTAATATCGTAATTTGCGAACATGACAATACCGCAAAGCGGAGGTTTAATAAATGTCAGTTGAATTTACAAGTGAAATGAAAAAGGACTATACCATACTTGTGCCGGATATTTTTCCCTCTCATATGGAGCTTTTGAAGGAAATCTTCACAATGTACGGCTACAACATTGCCATTATGCACTATGAGGGTCAAAAGGTCATCGACACGGGTCTGCAGTATATCCACAACGATATGTGCTATCCTGCGATCTGCTCGATAGGCCAGCTTCTTTATGCCATAAAATGCGGCGACTATGATTCTCATAAGGTCGCACTTTTGCAGTTTCAGACGGGCGGCGGCTGCCGTGCCTCGAACTACATATGGCTGCTGAGAAAGGCCTTGAAAAATATGGGAATGGAGTATATTCCCGTTATTTCGCTTTCCTTCAGCGGTATGGAAAAGCAAAGCGGCTTCAAGATCACTCCGGCAATGCTTCTCAAGGGCATTATGGCCGTGCTTTACGGCGATATGCTGATGCTTTTGCGTAATCAGATCGCTCCTTATGAAAAGAACAAGGGTGAGACACAGCGCCTTGTCGACAAATGGAACAGGGAGCTGATCGAGCAGTTCAAGTACAACAAGGGACTTATCGGAAAAAGCGTAAAACGCAATCTTCACAATATTGCCGAGGAATTTTGCAAAATCAAAAGGACCGGCGAAAAGAAAACCCGTGTCGGAATCGTCGGTGAGATATATGTCAAATATTCGCAGTTCGGCAACAACGGACTCGAAGCGTTTTTGGCTTCGGAAAACTGCGAATTTATGGTTCCCGGTGTTCTCGGCTTTGTTCAGTACTGCTTTGCCGGTTTCGACATCGACAAGGAATACTATGGCGGAAGCCGAAAGAACCTTTTCGTGAAAATCGCCTACAAATTGGTCGGAAAGCTTGAAAAGTATTTGCTCGATGCCTTGAAGGACTTTCCCGAAATCGTTGCTCCATATGAATTTGAGCATCTGCAGGAGCTTGCCGACAAGGTGCTCGACCGCGGTGTCAGAATGGGAGAGGGTTGGCTTTTGCCTGCCGAAATGGCCGAGCTTATTGAAAAAGGCTATAACAACATCGTATGTGCACAACCGTTCGGCTGTCTGCCTAACCACATCGTCGGAAAAGGCGTTATAAGAACCTTGAAGGAAATATACCCCAACGCCAACATCTGCCCTGTCGACTATGACTCGGGTGCATCCAAGGTCAACCAGGAAAACCGTATAAAGCTTATGCTTTCGGTCGAAAGAGAGGAGCAGGTATAAATGAAAAGAATAGGACTTGATATCGGCTCCACGACCATAAAATGTGTTGTTTTGGACGAAAACGGCGAAATACTTTTTTCGGATTACCGCCGTCATTTTTCGAAGATTGCCGAAAGCTCGGCCACACTTTTGAAAACCGTAACCGAAAAATGCGGTGACAGTGAAATGCTGACCGCCGTTTCGGGCTCTGCGGGAATGGGTATGGCGACCGATCTCGGCATCCCCTTTGTGCAGGAGGTTTATGCGACCAAGGTATCGGTCAGCCGACTTTTGCCCGATACCGACACCGTCATAGAGCTTGGCGGTGAGGATGCAAAAATACTCTTTTTAAAGGGCGGACTCGAAGTGAGAATGAACGGCACCTGTGCCGGCGGTACGGGCGCTTTCGTCGACCAAATGGCTTCGCTGATGAATGTCACTCCCGATGAGCTCAACTCACTTGCATCACAGCACGGAAAAATATACACGATAGCTTCACGCTGCGGCGTTTTTGCCAAATCCGACATTCAGCCTCTCATAAATCAGGGAGCACGCAAGGAAGACATCGCAGCAAGTATTTTTTACGCCGTTGTAAATCAGACCATTGCCGGCCTTGCTCAAGGCCGTGAGATCGAGGGCAATATTCTCTATCTCGGCGGTCCGCTGACCTTTCTGTCGGAGCTTCGCAAGGCGTTTGACGACGTCTTGAAGACCGAAGGCACCCTGCCCGAAAATTCACTTTACTTTGTTGCACTCGGTGCGGCTATGTCATCGGCGGCTGAGCCTGTCGACATAAAGGCTCTTGCCGAAAAAATCGCAAGCTATTCGGCTTCGGGTGGATACCGTGCCGCTGAGCCGCTATTCAAATCGGAGGAAGAATACAAGGACTTTGCCGAAAGGCACGAGCACGACTCGGACAACATTTTAGGAATACGTGCGCCTAAAGATGAAATGTTCCTCGGAATAGATGCAGGCTCCACAACCGTAAAGGCGGTTGTTTGCGACCGTGACGGCAACATTTTCAGGACGAGCTATCTTTCCAACAACGGTAATGCCGTTGTTATGATAAAAGACTTTTTGGAGCAGCTTTATGTCGAATATCCCGATATAAATATCGTTTCGTCGGCCGTCACCGGCTATGGTGAGGATATAATCAAAAGTGCGTTCGGCGTTGATTACGGTATTGTTGAGACAATTGCTCACTATACCGCCGCCAAAAAGTTCAAGCCCGACGTTGACTTCATCATTGACATCGGCGGACAGGATATAAAGTGCTTCAAGATACACAACGGCACGATCGACAATATTTTCCTTAACGAGGCCTGTTCTTCGGGTTGCGGTTCGTTTTTGCAGACCTTTGCCGCCGCTCTCGGTTACAGCATAGCCGAATTCTCGAAAATGGGACTATTGGCCGACCGTCCCGTCGATCTCGGCTCAAGATGTACCGTTTTTATGAACAGCTCGGTCAAGCAGGCGCAAAAGGACGGTGCAACGGTAGACAACATTTCGGCCGGACTGTCGATCAGTGTTGTCAAAAACGCACTTTACAAGGTGATTCGTTGTGCGAACCCTGCATTGCTCGGTAAAAACATAGTTGTTCAGGGAGGAACCTTCTTGAACGATGCGGTTCTCAGAGCCTTCGAAAAGGAAATAGGACGTGATGTTATCCGTCCGGCTATCGCAGGACTTATGGGTGCTTACGGTGCGGCTCTTTATGCCATAAGCAAATCCGAAAAGCATCCCGACCGCAAGACCCGGCTGATAACCGCCGAAGGACTTAAGAGCTTTGAGCACAATGTTCAGGCAATAGTTTGCAAGGGCTGTAACAACCACTGCCGACTTACGGTAAACACCTTCGGCGACGGTCACAAATTCATCGCTGGTAACCGCTGCGAAAAGCCGTTGAAGCTCCCCACTGCGACCGAAAAGTACAATCTTTTCAAGTATAAGCAGGATCTGCTTGATAAGTACCGTGAAAGTGAGCAGGACGAAGGAAAGCTCACGATAGGACTGCCGATGGCACTCAATATGTATGAGCTTTTGCCTTTCTGGCATACATTTTTCAAAGAACTCGGCTTTAACGTTCTCGTCTCCCCTGCTTCGACAAGAAAGCTTTACACAAAAGGTCAGCACACCATACCTTCGGACACTGCCTGCTATCCGGCGAAGCTCGTTCACGGTCATATCGAAGCTTTGACAGAAGCCGGAGTTGATGCAATATTCTATCCGAATATGAGCTATAACATCGACGAAGACCTCGGTGATAACCACTTCAACTGTCCTGTTGTCGCATATTACCCCGAAGTCATCAAGGCCAATGTAAAGCTCCCCTCAGATACAAAATTCATTTGCGATTTTGTCGGTTTAAATAACAGAAAGCACTTCCCCAAGCGTATCGGATCGGTGCTTAAAGCAAAGCTCGGCATTGAATTTAAGGCTTCGGAATTAGCCAAGGCCTCAGACAAGGCATTTGCCGAATATGAAGAGCATATGGCCGCTCTCAGAGCTAAGGGCGAGGAGTTTATGAGAATAGCCCGAGAAAAGCAGATGCCGATAATCGTTTTGGCAGGACGCCCCTACCACGTTGATCCCGAGATCAACCACGGTATCGACGATCTTATATGCAACCTCGGTGCCGTGGTTATTACCGAGGACAGTGTAAGCCACAACGAAAAGCGGTTCCGCACCACCGTTTTGAATCAGTGGACATATCATTCAAGGCTTTATGCCGCCGCAAAATATGTTGCCGAGCACAAGGATGATACCCCGATGAACCTTGTTCAGCTTGTATCGTTCGGATGCGGTGTCGATGCGGTCACGACCGACGAGACACGTTCGATAATCGAATCTGCCGGCAAGATATACACACAAATTAAGATCGACGAAATAACCAACACCAGTGCGGTCAAAATAAGACTCAGAAGCCTTATGTCGGTCATCGCCGATAAGCAATAAAAACAGAAGCTTGCCTCGAGAATCGCTAATGACTTTCGGGGCAGTTTTATTTGTATGACTGCAGATTTAGCGAAGAAAACATAAAAAACTACCCGATAAAGAGATTTTACTCTCTTCTTCGGGTAGTTTTGTGCTATCACAACATAACAAGCAATAAACTATTGCGGTTTAAGGCTTTGTGATATTGATTTCAGACTTGCCGTCGTCAAGCTGATAAATATTAACGAAATCAACCCGGAAATTGTTGCCTTTGCTCGTCCATACCGGATCATTGTCGGCCGGTATCTTGGAGGGGTCGGGAAACTGTGCACTGAAGGCGGTAGCCTCACTCAAAATGAGGTAAATCGGCTGATTGAAGGACTCCTGATACAGTTCCTTAGTGCGGCCGTACTTTTCAATATCTGTTTTATTATTCACATCGAGAGTGAAGAATATCTCGCCGTCGCAGGCAAACGAATAGGCTGTTTCGTCCCAAATATATGCAAATGTATGGAATTCGTCACCAAGTAACTCCTCACCCAGCATAGTAAATTTCTTTACACTGCCGTGTGTAGAATCAAGCGACCAGTGATTATTGGAATCAACCGAAACGCCTTGATCCAGCCAATACTTATATCGGTCATTGTTTCTGTGCCAAGCGTGCATATTGGCGGCATAAACTTGGGAATTACCGAACATCTCGACAATATCTATCTCGGGACCGAAGCCCTCGGGTCCGCTGCCTGCACACGCCCAAAGCGCTATCCAGAACGGACTTCCGTGCGGCAACTTCGCACTCATTTCGACAATTCCGTATTTATAGGTCATACGGTTTTTGGTCGTGATTTTAAAGCCGTAATAATAATTTTCATCAAAGCCGGCCTTGAAATTGAGCGTACCGTCGGCCACGGTCAAATGCTCCTTGCTGTGTGATCGGATCGTGGGACGTCTGTCGGGGTTGTTATAAGAATCACCGTCATCCACCCAGCTCCATTTTGTGAGGTCAACACCGGTCTCGTGTCCGTTTGAGGCAACCGAGAAATCCTCAGACCACTTTACGGTATAATAGCTTTCCTTATCGTAATTGGTGATAGCCTGAGTATAGCTGCCTTCAAAGGAATCGGCATCGGTAACATTCTTTCTTTCGAGAAGCTTGCCGAATTCGGTGACACCTGCGGCGGTTGCATGAGGGCTTCCGCCGTTGATATAAACCTTTGTACCTTCAATTTTGACACTGTACTTGGCGGAATCCGTGATACTGCCGAGCTTGGTCGTGGTAGTGTCACCGACAATTATCTCATAAGTGACACTGCCCGAATTATCCTCAACGATCTTGATGCCGTATTTGTCACAAAGCTTTTCCATCTCAATTTGGGTGAGATAAGAAGAGTTGTAATGCGGTCTTACAAAACGGAAATTGGAAATATCAACACCGTTGACTGTATTCTTATTGATGTTGTTGTCGGAAACGGTAAGGTCATCGATCACAAGTTCGGATTCACCGGTATACTCGATATAGAAGCTTGCATATTCCAGAGAAGCGGTTATGCTGAATACGACATCTGTCCAATTATCTGTTCCGTTAACTTTAAAAGAAGAAGCAGAAGAAGCCGAGCTTGACCACTTACCGCCGGAAACGGTCACTTCATCATAGGTATATTCATTGATATCGAGCTGAACGGCAGTTCCGTCAGCTTTGACACCGTAAACGGATAACACGCCCGTTTTGCCGGCAGCCAAAAGGCACTTCATTGCCAAAACATAGGTATTACCGCTTGTCAGCGCATATGTTCTGTCGGAAATACCGTCGAGCAGTGATGGCGTAAGACGGTTGCCGTTCTCGAATTTAACGGCATTGGAAGCCGCCGTGGCAGTGGTTTTATTATTCAAAACACCGCTGTCAAAGGAGTATTTAGTATATCCCTTATAAATTGCATAAAGGGTTATATCGTCCTCGGGAGCAAATGAGTACTGAGCACTTTGTGCCGCATTGTACCAACCCACGAAGCTATGCTTAACACCGGATTTATCGGTAATATCGGCACGGGAATCAAGCGCTTCTCCCGTAAGCAAAAGCGATTTGACGGTATTCACGCCGTTATCGGTATAGGTCAGGGTAATACGCTCATCGGGTCGGGTCAAAAGGCTTTCTTTTTCGGGCAAGGCATAAACATCCTGACCGAAAAGTGAGCTGAACAAAAGATAAACCGCGTCATCGGCATCCTGTTTTCCGTCACCGTTAAAGTCGGCAGACTGAGCTCGCTTATATTCCTTTCTGCCGAAAATGTCGTTATAAAGCCAAAGCACCGCATCGGCCGAGGTGAATTTACCGTCGCCGTTAATATCACCGACGATCAGCTCGGGCTCGGTGTTAGCCATAGTTCCTGCCGCAAAAGCCAAGGTCATTATTATAATAATGGCCAAAACAAGCGACAGCTTGGATACTATCCTTTTCAAACTGCATTCCTCCCTCTAAATAGCTCTGAGATAATTATACAACCGCTAATTTAATTTTGCAAGAGCGTCTCAAAGTATTTGCCGCATTTTATAAACAACAGTATTTTAATTTCGTCAAATCCACCGATTTTTCGCTTTAAGATCGGTTTATGAGTTCGGTTGGTTCAAGTCCGAGCTCGCAGAGAAGCTTTGTCAAAAGTCTGACAGGTAAGCCGACAACATTGAAATAACAACCGTCTATTTTATCTATCCACATTGAGGCCGCGCCCTGTATTGCATATGCTCCCGCTTTATCAATCGGATCGCCGGAGGCGACATAACTTTCAATGAAGCTCTCGGGTAAAGCAGAAAAATAAACATCGGTGTTTTCGTGCGATGTCACGGTGCGTGACCCGTATGTAAGCGAAAGTCCGCTTGAAACGGTATGCTTTCTGCCCGACAGAAGTCTCAGCATTTCCTTGGCGTTTTCGGGACTTGCTGGCTTGCCCAAAATAACTCCGTCAACTGCCACCACGGTATCCGAAGAAATAATGAGCGTATCCTCGGGGAAATGCTCCTTCACGGCGGCACCCTTTCGCTCTGCCAAAAGCTCAACCAGTTGCTCGGCATCGGTTATATCCGAGCTTTCATCGGCATCGGCCGAAAATACCTCGAAGTCAAAGCCGAGATTTTTTAATATTTCTTTTCTTCTCGGAGACTTGCTCGCAAGTACTGTTTTCAAATTTATCAACTCCGCATAATTTGATGTATTGACTGAAGCACCGAAATCAAATATAATAGATTCAGTAATTTTCAGAGGTGCTGTAATGATAAAGGGTGTTATTTTCGATCTTGACCATACACTGTTTGACCGCTATGCAACACTTAAAGAAGTTGCAAAAACGGTGGCAGAAAGGTTTCCGACCGACCCGAGGCTCAGCGTTGAGGAAATTGCCGATATAATGATAGAATCCGACAAGCGCCGTATTCACAGAGGCTGGGAGGCGTTGGAAGACTATGTTGTCGAAAGTACGGGGCTTTTTATAAGCGAGATACCGAAAGGAGCATACTTCAACTGCCTGCTCGAAAGCTTTATGACGATCGCAGTTCCCTACCCCTTCACCGAGCCTATGCTTAAAGAGCTTAAGAACGAAGGCTTTAAAACAGGACTTATCACCAACGGACGTGTCGGATTGCAGGAGAAGAAGCTCGAGATGCTCGGAATAACCGATTATTTCGACGAAATAATCATAAGCGGAAAATACGGCTGTCCGAAACCGTCGCCGATACCGTTTGAAATGATGTCGGAGCGGTTAAAGCTCCTTCCTTCCGAAATGATGTATGTAGGCGACCACCCGAAAAACGATGTCGACGCCTCAAGACGGGTCGGCTATGTCCCCGTTTTCGTCAACACCGCAGGATGTTGGTCGCTTCCCGAAATCGAAAAATGCGAGCTGACGGTCGAGACCGTTGCCGAAATACCCGAGCTTGTCAAAAGCTATAACGAACACTTTAAGCTATAAAAATTTCTTAAGGCGTTCGATATTGTTTTCCTCGGTTTTCAAAAGCTTTTCGGCGATAGAGTAACTATCCGCTCCGCCGCTATACTCATTCATATGCTTGATGAGCTTGGTAACACCCATCATACTCCCCTGTATCATTGAGTCGGCTATTTTGGATACCGAGTCGCCGAAGGTCTTCATACGCGCCGAAAGATGAGCGGCTATCTTTGCGGCCGCCTTAACATCCTGCTTTTCGCCGCCGATTTTTTCAAGAGCACTGTCGGCCGTTTCGTATATTTCGTTATACTCGTTGAGTTCACGCTCAAGCTCGGAATAAAAAGCCTTGTCGGAGGTATCGTCGATCACCGTTTTGATGCCGTCGATACCCATTTCAACGTTTTGTCTTATAAAATTGAGTAATTCGGTTTCTTTAAGCATAATATCACCTTATCCTTTTAATGCACGGTACTTTAGTGTAAAGCTTTACACTAAGGTGCCGTGCTTGTTGTCTATCGGTTTTATTATGCCGCAAAGCATTAAAATTATTGCTTCATTTTAAGCTTTGTTTTGGTACCGTCGGGATTCTGAATATAGGTATTATCCAAAATGCCCGTAAGCGACGACTTATAAGCTTCGATGTATTCAAGCCTTAATGCCGCTCTTTCTTTTCTTTCCTGCTCGGTCAGCTCACGCTCACGTGATATTCTCGTAAGCTCCGAAATTCTGTCGATTTTTTTCTGATCCATTTTCATCACCTTGGCTATTGTATCACATTTTCATCCATTTGTGAAGTATTATTTATATAAAGCAGGGATATCTGTTCTTGATTTCGGTAAGGTATATGTAGTATAATATAAAAACAATAAAAATCGGATGGCGTGATGTTATGAAAAATCTGTTAAAGTACATTAAGCAGTACCGCTTAGAGGCTGTGTTGGGACCCTTATTCAAGCTGACCGAAGCTTTATTCGAGCTTTTTGTTCCGCTTGTCGTTGCCAAGATAATCGATGAGGGTATTGCAAACGGAAGCGGAAGTAATGGAATGATAATCTCCAACGGACTGCTTATGGTTGCTCTCGGCGTTATAGGCTTCATATGTGCAATAATCGCTCAGTATTTTGCGGCCAAGGCCTCGGTCGGCTTTGCCACCAATCTCAGAGCGGCACTTTACAGGAAAATAAGCTCATTTTCCTATACCGACCTTGATGATATAGGTACCTCTACACTTATGACAAGGCTTACAGGTGACATAAATCAGCTTCAGACCGGTGTAAATCTGACGCTGAGACTTTTACTGCGCTCTCCGTTTATAGTATTCGGAGCTATGATAATGGCATTTACGGTCGACGTAAAATCCGCACTGATATTCGTCGCATCAATACCTCTTCTTGCCGTTGTTGTCGGTGCGATAATGTTCATAACCGTTCCGCTTTACAAAAAAGCGCAGAAGCTTCTTGATAAAATATCGCTTTCGACACGTGAGTCACTTAAGGGCGTGAGGGTCATAAGAGCCTTCGGAAAGGAAGGCTCGGAAACCGAACAGTTTAACGGTACAAACGATACCCTTACCTCGGTTCAACTCCTTGCCGGAAGAATATCGGCACTTATGAACCCGTTGACATATGTTATCGTCAACTCCGCAGTCATTGCTATCGTTTTAGTCGGCGGAAAGCGCGTTTATTCGGGCAACCTCACACCGGGTGCCGTTGTCGCTCTTTACAACTATATGTCGCAGATTCTTGTCGAGCTTATAAAGCTTGCCAATATGATAATGACACTTAACAAGTCGGTGGCATCGGCCACAAGAATAAATGCCGTGCTGTCAAACGAAGGCTTTAAAGAAGCCTCAACCGACTGCGAATATGATTTTGACGGTAACGCCGCGGTCGAGTTCAAATCGGTCTGCTTCCGCTATTCAAAAGCCGCCGAGGATTCGCTTTCTGGAATCGATCTTACGGTTCGCAAGGGCGAAAAAATCGGTATAATCGGTGCAACCGGCTCGGGAAAATCGACGCTCGTAAATCTCATTACGCATTTTTACGGTGCCACTTCGGGCGCAGTTGCCGTCAACGGACGTGACGTTAAGACCTATTCCGACAAGGAGCTTCGCTCGATCATCGGAATCGTTCCTCAAAAATCGGTTCTCTTTAAGGGCAGTATCAGAGAGAATCTTCTGCTTGGAGGAAAAGCTGCCACCGACGGTGAGCTTTTCTCCGCAATCGAAACGGCACAGGCCGCCGACACCGTGAAGGCCAAGGGCGGACTTGACGGTATGATTGAGCAGAACGGACGAAATCTTTCGGGCGGACAGCGGCAAAGACTTTGCATAGCAAGAGCCCTGGTAGGAGACCCGGAAATACTGATACTCGATGACAGCTCATCGGCACTTGACTTTGCAACCGAAGCAAAGCTCAGACACGCAATCAACAATCTGCCGTTTTCTCCCACCGTTTTCACTGTTACTCAGCGTGTATCCTCAATAATGGGGGCCGACCGAATCCTTGTTCTGGACGACGGTGCAGTCGTCGGAGTGGGAACACATTCCGAGCTGCTTCGCTCCTGCCCCGTTTATGCCGATATCTGCGCTTCTCAGCTTGATAAGGAGGAAATGTAAATGTCTAAGAAGAACACCTTAAAAAAGCTTATCAAAATGCTCGGCAGTCAAGTTGCGATCTTTATCCTTTCGATTCTTTTATCGGCGGCTGCCGTTGCTTTAACGCTATACATTCCCGTTTTGTTCGGCGATACCGTCAACTGCATAGTCGGTGTCGGAAATGTCGACTTTGCAAAGTTAAAAGTCATTGCCGTGAAAATGGCGATCGCAATAGCACTGACGGCGGTCTGCCAATGGATGCTCGGAATATGCAACAACCGTATCACATACCGTCTTGTAAGAAAGCTGAGATGCGAGGCCTTTGCGAAAATTCAGGTATTGCCTCTTTCTTACATCGATACACACCCCTACGGTGACACGGTGAGCCGTATAATAACCGATACCGATACCCTTGCGGACGGCCTGCTTATGGGATTTTCACAGCTTTTCACGGGAGTGATCACCGTTCTCGGAACGGTCGTATTGATGTTCAACATAAGTCCCAGAATATCCGCCGTGGTGGTTGTTTTGACACCGGTATCACTGCTTGTTGCCAAATTCATAGCAAGCCGCACATACAGTATGTTCAAGCTTCAATCCGAAACACGAGGCGAACAGACAGCCTTTATCGAGGAAACAGTCGGCAACCAGAAAACCGTTCAGGCCTTCTGTCACGGTGAAGCGGCAACCGAGAAGTTCGATGAGATAAACGGACGGTTAAAGTCCTGCTCGCTCAGAGCAATATTCTTTTCGTCGATGGTCAACCCCTCGACAAGAATAATCAACTCGGTCATATACGCTCTTGTCTGTATGCTCGGGGCGCTCACGGTCATTTCGGGCGGTTCGCTTACGGTCGGTGCACTTTCGGCAATGCTCAGCTATGCCGGTCAGTTCGCCAAGCCGTTCAATGAAATCTCGGGAGTTTTGACCGAGCTTTCCTCGGCCATTGCAAGTGCTGAACGTGTTTTCGACCTGATAGAGCAGCCTGCCGAGCCTTCGACCGAGGGACTTCCCGAGCTTGGCGAAGCCGAAGGCGACGTTGCACTTGACAGCATTAAATTCTCATACGTTCCGAGCAAGCCGCTCATAGACGGAATATCTCTTAGCTTTAAGAGCGGAAGCCGAATTGCGATAGTCGGCCCGACAGGGTGCGGAAAGACCACGCTGATAAATCTTTTGATGCGATTCTACGATGTTACCGACGGTCGGATCACGGTCGACGGTACCGATATAAGAGATGTCACCCGACACAGCCTTCGCAGAAATTACGGTATGGTTTTGCAGGAGACCTGGCTTAAAGCCGCAACGGTCAGAGAAAACATCACAATGGGAAACCCAAATGCAACCGAGGAAGAGATCATCGCCGCCGCAAAATCGACTCATGCCCACAGCTTTATAAAAAGACTTCCCAACGGCTATGACACCGTTTTGGGTGAGGACGGCGGAAGCCTCTCGGAGGGACAAAAGCAGCTGCTTTGCATAACGAGAATTATGCTTTGCCTGCCGCCTATGCTGATACTCGATGAAGCGACTTCCTCCATTGACGTCAAGACCGAAATGCACATTCAGTACGCCTTTGACCGTCTTATGCAGGGCAGAACGAGCTTTGTTGTAGCTCACCGTCTGTCGACCATAAAGCACTCGGATGTCATCCTTGTTATGAAAGACGGCAATATAATCGAGCACGGAAGCCACTCGGAACTTCTGGCGCAAAAGGGCTTCTATTACAATCTATATAACAGTCAGTTTGCGAACTGATCGCAAAAATACGAAACGGACGACCGAATTTTCTTCAAGGCCGTCCGTTTTATTTTATCTGAAATTTTTCAAAAGCTCTTTAAGATATTCAAATGAGCGTATTGCCGACTCGGCATCGAGCCGCTCATTCACGGTGTGAACATTAAGAATATCGGGTCCGAAGGAAACCGCATCGAGACCCTCGATCTTTTCGGAAAGTATACCACATTCAAGTCCTGCGTGAATGGTCGCAATCTCTGGTTTTTTGCCGTACTGCTTTTCGAAAACCTCAACCATTTTTTCACGAAGCTTTGATTTCGGATTGTACTCCCAAGCCGGATAGCGGTCGGAGAACACTGCCGAAAGCCCGTATTTCACGGCTGTTTTGAGCACTCTTTCGCTGAGCACATCAAGATCGCCGTTGACTGTACTGCGGAGCAAGGCTTCGCAATACAGTGTGCCGTTTGCATAATTGCTGACACCGGTATTAAGCGAAGTCACAACGCCCGTCTCTGCCTCTTCGATAACACCGTCGGGAACGCCGCAAATATATTCGAGCATTCTTCGGCTGTCGGCCGCAGTCGCACACATATCGGCTTTGGTGCCGACACTTATATGAAGCTTCGGCTTGTCCTCGGCGCTTATGACCTCAACCTTTTCGAAAATGCGGTTTATACGTTCGACAAATTCAGCAGCACTGCCGTCGGCGATGATCAGCTCGGCCTTGGCGTTGCAGGGAATGGCATTGTTTTTTCCGCCGCCCGAAAAGCTCAAAAGTCCGAAATCCATATCCGCTTCGCAAATAAGCCTCGCCAAAAGACGTGCGGCATTTATGCGGCGCTTGTTTATTTCAACGCCCGAATGTCCGCCCGCCAAGCCGCCGAGAGTAACGGTCAGCAGCTCGCCCTCGGTCATTTCGGTCGGAATATGACCCGTCACCTTTGCGGTAACTCCGCCTGCACAGCCGCAAAGCAGTATGCCCTCTTCCTCGGAATCTATATTTATAAGAGTTTTGCCGGAAACAAGTCTCTCTTCGAGACCGAAGGCACCGTTAAGACCGGTTTCCTCATCGGTCGTGAGCAATATTTCAAGCGGAGGATGCTGAGCTTCACTGTCTGCCGCAAGTGCAAGACCGTAAGCAACGGCTATTCCGTCGTCACCGCCCAATGTGGTATCGACCGCCTTGATGTATTTTCCGTCAAACGTGAGTTTCAAGGGATCGCTTTCGAAATTATGGTCACTGTCCGGGGTCTTTTCGCATACCATATCAAGATGCCCCTGGATAATAACGGTATCGGAATTTTCGAAGCCCTCGCTTGCCTTGACCTTGATAACCACGTTTCCCGACTTGTCGGTGACAGCCGTAGCACCGTGTGACCGGGCAAAATCAACGCAGTATTTCGCCAAACGTGCCGTATCGCCCGAGCCGTGCGGAATGGCCGCTATCTGCTCGAATATTTCAAAAAATTTATGCTTATAAGGAAAATTATCTATCATAAAAACACCCTTTCATTAATATTTTACTATGTTAACATTAAATATGCAAGCTATTTCCGACAAAACCGCCCTCACCGAAATGAAGGCGGTTTTGAAATGATTGATTTTTGTGAAATTCGGATATTACTTTGAAAGCTCGGCCGAAAGAGCGGCGGCTTTATCGGTATTTTCCCACTTGACACCCAATTCCTCACGTCCCAAATGACCGTATGCGGAAAGCTGAGAGTAGATGGGAGTACGCATATCGAAGGCATCTATTATAGCAGCAGGACGAAGGTCAAAGACACGGTTTACGGCATCGGCAATTCTTTCGTCATCATATTTTCCCGTGCCGAAGGTGTCGACCATTACCGACACAGGCTTGGCAACGCCGATAGCATAGGCCAACTCGACCTCACACTTCGATGCAAGACCTGCGGCAACGATGTTCTTCGCAACATAACGTGCGGCATAAGCTGCCGAACGGTCGACCTTTGTCGGGTCCTTTCCGCTGAAGGCACCGCCGCCGTGACGTGCATATCCGCCATAGGTATCAACGATGATCTTACGTCCCGTAAGACCGGTATCACCCTGAGGTCCGCCGACAACAAAGCGGCCTGTCGGGTTTATGTAGATCTTGGTATTGTCATCCAAGAACTCTTCGGGAATTATCGGCTTTATGACCTTCTCGAGTATATCGGCTCTGAGGGTTTCAAGCGAAACCTCTGCACTGTGCTGACTTGAAACGACAACAGCCTCAACCCTCACAGGCTTGCCTTCGTCGTATTCGACCGTGACCTGAGTCTTGCCGTCGGGGCAAAGATAATCCAATGTACCGTCACGGCGCACCTCGGTGAGCTTCTTGGCAAGCTTATGTGCCAAGGATATCGGCATCGGCATAAGCTCGGGTGTCTCATCGCAGGCATATCCGAACATCATACCCTGGTCGCCTGCACCGTGGAGGTTATAGGCATCCTCCTCGCCCGACTTCATCTCAAGTGACTTGTCAACGCCCATCGCGATATCGGGCGACTGCTCGTCGATAGAGGTTATAACGGCACAGGTGTTGCCGTCAAAACCCTTTGTGGGAGAATCATATCCGATCTCGCAGACGGTTTTTCTGACAATCTTCGGAATATCAACCTTAGCGGTCGTGGTGATCTCGCCCATAACCGTGACCACACCCGTGGTACAGAAGGACTCACAGGCAACACGTGCGTTGGGATCCTCTGCGATTATGGCATCAAGCACGGCATCGGAAACGCTGTCGCAAACCTTGTCGGGATGTCCGGCAGTGACCGATTCGGATGTAAACAAAAACTTACCCATTTTTCATCTCTCCAATTTTCAAAAATAAAAACCTGCCGTTTGAGGCAGGTTTAAAAGCCTCATCTTTCGGTTTTTCACCGCTGGATTTAGCACCTTGTTTTCACAGGTTGCCGGGCTTCTCAGGGCCAGTCCCTCCGCCGCTCTTGATAAGGAAAATATTCAATTAACGGATATATTATAACACTATTTTTCAATTTGTCAACAGTTATTTATAACGTTACTGTACCATTAAGATAAAAAACAAACAATGAAACGGCCGCCGCAGCTATCACGAGGCAGACTCCGAACAAAACAAAGCTTTTGACGCTGCTTTCATTTGACGAAGCTTTATGCTCGATAAGTCCCATTCTGCCGAAGGCTTTGGTCAGCGGCTTATAAACCACAAGCGTAAGTGTTGCGTTGAGTACCGATTTTACAAGATTGAACGGAAGCAAAAGCTGAGGTATGAGCTTTACGACCTCTCCCCTCGGAACGCCCATATAAAAAGGAGTTATGAACACGTTGGCCGCAAGCATAACCGTGACTACCGCTATGACCGAGCATATCACCGAGGCTATCGCACCGCCGAAGGTGCGCTTGTATTTGTAAACGAGTCCGCCGACACAGGCAAACGACGCACTCGAAAGGATATTCATAATCAGTCCGTAAACACCGGTTTCCGAGACCGATGCAAATTCGAGCAGAGCGACCGTAACCGATGTGACCAAGCCGTAAAGCGGACCGTAAAGCAATGCCGAAACGGCAATGATTGCATCCTTTAAATCAAAGGTCAAAAATGTCACTTTAAAATGCAAAAGCAGGGTGCAAAGATAAGCGATCGCGCAAAGCACTGCCGCCACGGTAAGCTTTTTGATATCGGTTTTTTGGGTTTTCATAAGGCTTCCTCCTGAAATAAAACGCTCCGAACAGATCGGAGCGCAGTAAACGGACGAAGCCGCAAATAATTCTTCTTTCATCCGGACTTTACCGTCGGCTTTGGAATCTCACCAAATCAGCACAATGTGCTCGCGGGCTTAAAGCAAGGCTTTTCACCGCCGGTAGGGAATTTCACCCCGCCCCGAAGATATTCACTTTTTCTATATTATATTACCTGACAACCGCTTTGTCAATAGCAATCAAACGATACTGTGGGCTAACGAAAATAATTCCGGCATAACCGAATAAAGAATCAAGCACTGCAGTGCAAAAATCATCGGGATCCCTAAAACAAAACGATTTTTACTTGTTTTGTGCCTTATCAGGCACATTGTAAAGTACATCGCCGCACTTCCTCCGACTGCCGCGATTGCAAACAGCACCGCTTCCGGAGTCCGTCTTCTGTGCACGACAGCCGCTTTTTTGTCACGCATGGTGACACATACCGCAATAACGGAAACAACTGTAAAATATGCCAATAAATACATATCGGTTTTGGACATAAATACCTCTGTTTTTTTCGAAAAATCTATTGTTATTTTTTTATTATTATACTATAATATATTGTAT
>CAZWLH010000010.1:0-32222 GCA_964634675.1 uncultured Eubacteriales bacterium | reverse complement strand
ATATAACACAAAGACTTAACTTTATTAGTATAATTACTTCGTTTCTTTAAGTTAACTCTAATATAATAAACCGACCGCTTCACTTTTTAAGGCAAAGCGGTCGGTTTGCACTAATTAAATAAAGTCAGTTTTTAAGGCTCTGCAACGGTGCCGGTATTCTGCCGCCACGCTGAATGAACTTGGCAGGTGAGTATTTGCTGACCGGCATAACGGGACCCGAGCCGAGCAAGCCACCGAAGGACAGCTCTTCACCCTCGGATTTTCCGATCGCCGGAATGACCCTCACGGCGGTGGTCTTGGAATTGACCATACCGATGGCGGCTTCGTCGGCGATGATAGCCGAAATGACCTCGGCCGGAGTATCACCTGGAATGTTTATCATATCGAGGCCGACCGAGCAGACCGCCGTCATTGCTTCAAGCTTTTCTATTTTCAAGGCGCCGCTTCTTGCCGCATCGATCATACCGGCATCCTCGGTCACGGGGATAAATGCGCCCGACAGACCGCCGACGTGGCTCGAAGCCATAACGCCTCCCTTTTTGACCGCATCGTTGAGCATCGCAAGGCAGGCTGTGGTTCCGCAGGCACCGACCGACTCAAGTCCGATCTCTTCAAGTATGTGAGCGACCGAATCACCCACCGCCGGAGTGGGGGCAAGCGACAGGTCGACGATTCCGAACTGAACACCGAGGCGCCGGCTTGCACGCTGTGCGACAAGCTGACCCATTCGGGTTATTTTAAAGGCGGTACGCTTGATAAGCTCGGCAACACCCGAAAGGTCAAGGCCCTGTGCTTCGGGACGTGCCAATGCGGCGCGGACAACGCCGGGACCCGAAACGCCGACATTTATAACGCAGTCGGGTTCGCCGGGACCGTGGAATGCACCGGCCATAAACGGATTGTCCTCGGGTGCATTGCAGAACACAACGAGCTTTGCGGCACCGATGCACTCACGGTCGGCAGTGAGCTCCGAGGCTCTGCGAACGACCTTGCCCATCATAGCGACCGCATCCATATTTATACCGGTTTTGGTTGAACCGATGTTGACAGACGAGCATATGTGTTCGGTAACACTCAGCGCCTCGGGGATGCTTTCGATAAGCTCACGGTCACCTGCGGCGAAGCCCTTTTGGACAAGTGCCGAATATCCGCCGATGAAATTGACCCCGACCTCTCTTGCTGCCTTTTCAAGAGTTATCGCAAACTTGACGACCTCTTTTGAGCGGCAGGCGGCGGCTATCATAGCTATCGGAGTGACCGAAATACGCTTATTGATAATGGGGATCCCGAGCTCTCTTTCGATCTCGGCACAGGTCGACACAAGCTTTGCGGCCTTGGTCGTGACCTTTTCGTAAACACGCTCACAGGCACGGTCGATATCACTGTCGATACAGTCCAAAAGCGAAATTCCCATAGTTACCGTACGGATATCGAGGTTTTCGTCCTGTATCATACTTATCGTTTCGAGAATATCCTTAGTTTCTAACATTTATATCCTCCTCAGATACGGTGCATCGAGTTAAAAAGGTCTTCGTGCATACAGTGGATCGACATATTTATATTATCTCCCATTTCGGACATCATTTCGCTGAATTCGCCGAAGGGAATGCTGAGTCCGTCAACGTCACCGACCATTATCATACAGAACATTTCCTGCAAAATGGTCTGCGATACCTCCAATATATTCACATTATACTTTGCACATTCCGAAGAAACCTTTGCGAGTATTCCGACGGTATCCTTTCCGACAACTGTTATAACTGCTTTCAAAAAAATCACGTCCCTATTTAAAGAATATCAATATTTTAGCACATTTATGTGATAAAGTAAACAGTTTATTTGCAGAAATATCTTAAATTTTGCGAGTTTCTTAACAATTTATTCCTTGAAATGAGACTTCGACTGTGGTATATTCAATAAAAGAATCGAGACACCTTGAAAGGGAAGAGCTATGGGTAAAAAAAGGACAGTAAAGCAGGACGGCTTTGATTTTGAAAATTCGACACTTTTCGGCAAGAGCGGCCGTGAGAAAAACACCGACGGCAACGCCGCAGCGGCAAAAAGCCGAAGACTTAAGACGGCAACAACGGTTTTTGCCGCAGTTATAGTGCTGATAATCGCAGTGCCGCTGATAATCATTGCAATTGCCGGAAAGCATAACAGTGACATCATCAACGACGGTCAGCCGAAGCACTCTTACGAAGAGCTGCTTGAACACACCGAGGCGACCGAGCATTCAAAGGCGCTTTTTAATATGAAAAATCCCGAGCTTTCGGATGCGGAAGCGGTTTCGGCACTTATAAGCTATTTGAAGTCCGAGGAGAGGCTCGGCAGCTATTCGGTCGAGATACAGAGCACCGAAAAGCCTTACAGCGTGACCTTTAAATTCGACCTTACTCACGATGTCGGAGCCGAGGGTGAGGACGAATGGGAGCTTGGAATGATAAAATATTCCTGCGCTGTTATGGCACTTGCCGACAACGTTGCACAGGTGAATTGGGAGTATCCGATTGAGGGCGGCAAGACCGACGGCTCCTTCTTCAACCGCGGCGATGCGGATAAGCTTATGAATCTCGGCATTCCGATCGAGCGGTTTGCCGAAAGCGATGTTGCAATCCAGCTTTTGCTTAATCAGCTGGGAATCGACATTTACTGAAAAACAGAAGCGGTGTGACCGAAAGGCCATACCGCTTTGTGTTTTACAGTGTGAATCTAAGATACATCGCCGATTCCGCGGGGATTCGGCTGCAAAATTCCGAATTTTCCCAAACAGCGCCGTCCGATATTACTCGGCATTCGCATAGGCATTTGCCGCCCAAAGCTTCAAGCTCGATATCAAGCGGTCGGTCGGAGCAGTTGGCAATGACGATACAGCCGTCGTCGTCCCTTGCGGCACAGGCATAAACACCCTGCGGCAGGTCGCTTATATAAACTGTATTTTCTCTTTTGTAAAGCTCACCGAAGGCCTTAAACGAATAATATGCCGGCAGAGGCTTATATGTCATACAGTCGAACAGGCTTGAATACACTCCCATACCGCAGCGAGCATCGTAAAACATTGCACTGCTCAGTGCAGTGTTTTGCATGGCGCACATCATACCCAAGGTGAGTGCCGCGTGCTTGGCGGTTCCTTTAAGCTCGGGATGACAGTTCCACTCGTTCATAGTCTGCTCGGTGCCGCGATATCCGAATTCCGCAAGCTTATTTTGCACATATTCGACCCAAACGGCATTATCTTTGATCTCTGAATAGCTATGCCATGAAAAGAAGTCGAGGGGGCAGCTGCGGCTGCTTATATAGGTCAAAAAGTCATTGAAGAAGTCGGTAAAGTAACGGTATCTCGGAGAACAGGCGGCAAAATCGTTGCAGCTGTCGGTCAGTGCATAAAAGCCGCAGCTTGCATATCCGCCGATCTTGATATTCGGAAAACATTTTTTCAAGTGCTTTGATGCCGTTTCATAAAGCCTGAAATAATCCTCGGGTGAGCCTGTCCACATTTGATTTTTTTCGGGCGTTTCGAAATTATCCGGCTCATTCCATATTTCCCAATAGGTTATTTTATAATAGAAGCCGTTTGCCCAGCCTTCGGTATAGTGCCGAATGATTCCCTCGCAAATTTTTGCCCACTTGTCATAATCGGCAGGCGGATCGATCCTGTAAGCCTTTATCTTACGATGGTTTTCTATTGTGACGCCCAAACGGAAAAACGGCTCTACTCCGCGCTCGACAAGCGCCGTAATGAGCAGATCGGTGAATGCGAAGTCATAGCTTTCGGGAACTGTCGGGTCGGCCGAAAAATCACGAAACAAATTCGGAATGTCAACAAACATATTGCCGCCGAACGAACCGCCGACATCGTGAAGTCGAGAATACGGAATGTGTGCATCCTTTAAATAATCGCACATCGAAAAGTTTATACCGCTGAACGGAGGTTGACCTACTCCGTGCATAGGCTTGATTTTTCCCGTCACTTTCCCGAAATCAACTGTTATTTTTTCCATAAATAGCGACCTCCGAATGAATTGTTGTTTTAATAGTATCGTATACGGCAGGAATTTTCAATAACTTCGGCAACGAAATAATTTCGGAATTAAGAATGCACGGTTAAAACGCAGTTTGCTTTGCTGTTTGGAAAGCAAAGAAAAACCGACTCGGCAAAAGCAAAGTCGGTTCAACAGGCGGCGGACAAAAACGGCCGTCCGCATATTTTCGGTTTTGAGTGAGATTTTAAAAATCTATCGTATCGGGGTGGTGGCGAAGCGAATGAGGCTCGACCTCGTCAAGTGCCTTCATATCACGGTCGGAAAGCTCGAAATCATAGACCGAAATATTGCCGAGTATCCTTTCGGGAGTGACCGATTTCGGAAGCGGCAGCACGCCCGACTGCAAAAACCAACGGAGCACTATCTGCGCCGGAGTTTTTCCCGTTTCGGCGGCAATCCGGCAGACCGTTTCGTCCTTCAAGGTCTCACCGACCCTGAACGGTGCCCATGCCTCGGTCAAAATATCGTGCTTCCTGTTGTATTCGCGTTCCTCTCTGCGGTTAAGCCCCGGCTGCATTTCGATCTGATTGACCATCGGAGCTATTTCGGCGGTTTTGAGCAGGGCATCTATGTGGTGAGGCAAAAAGTTGCTGACACCGATAGCTCTTATCCTGCCGTCGCGGTAAAGCTTTTCAAGCGCTCGCCAGCTTTCGGCGTTAGAGCTTTCCCACGTGTCGCGGTACTTTTTCGGGTTCGGCCAGTGTATAAGGTAAAGGTCAAGGTGATCGGTGCCGAGATTTTCCAAGGTCTGCTCAAAGGCGGCAACGGTCTCGTCATAGCCTCTGAAATCGTTCCACAGCTTGCTTGTGATGAAGATATCGTCACGATGGATACCGCTCTGCCTTATCGCTTCACCGACACTTTTCTCGTTTTTATAAAAGAACGCCGTGTCAACGTGGCGGTAACCGCAGTCTATCGCATTGAGAACCGAGTCGACACAGGCCTCGCTTTCGGGAATACGCCACGTGCCGTAGCCGATATTCGGGATCTTAACGCCGTTTGAAAGCTCAAAATATTTTTCCATTTTTCCACCCTCACTTTTTATTCTAAGCTTATTTAACCACAAAAGCCGCCTTATTTCAAGTATTTATGTGCAAATTTCGGTGATGCATCGGTAATTTGCATAAAATCAAAATTTAATTGCGACTCTTTTTGAGTTTTATTATTGACAAAACACCTTGCGGAATATATAATTATAACAGTTATATCAGTATTGTCGGTCAGTGTGTTCCACTTGTCGGCAAAGCTATTTAGGAAGGGATATTGAATAATGAAGAAGGTACACATTATACTTTTGACGATCGCGGCATTGCTCGTTGCGGTCTTCGCCTGCGGTTGCGGTGCAGATACCGCTCAGTTTGATTACAGCAAGCCTGCTGCCGCTGCTTCGAATTACACCGTTCTTGAGGATGGCGATTTCGTATACCATATATATGCCGACCACGCCGAGCTTGTAGGCTACAACGGCAAGGCTTCGACCGTGAACGTCGCAGCCAAGGCCGACGGCAAGGACGTTACCGTTATCGGTACCGGCGCTTTCGAGTCGTCAAACGTCACCGCCGTTAAGCTTCCTGCTTCGGTGATCGAGATCGGTGCTTACGCTTTCTACAACTCGAAGCTTGCATCTGTTGAGCTTCCCGAGACTGTCAAAAAGCTCGGCTATGCCGCTTTCAGCAAAACTCAGTTAGCAGAGGTGACAGTTCCTTCGTCCGTCACCAAGCTTGAGTATTATGTTTTCGCCAACTGTCAGAAGCTCGCAAAGGTCACTTTGCCCGAGACTCTTACATACATCGGCGAGCACGCATTCGACAAGTGCACAAGCCTTACCGAAATAACCGTTCCGGCAAAGGTCACCGAGATCGGCAAGTTTGCCTTCTATGACTGTGAGACCTTGGCATCGGTCGTTCTCCCCGAGAATTCTGAGCTTAATATCATCGATCAGGAGGCCTTCAGCAAGTGCGATGTTCTGGCTTCGTTCAGCTTTCCGGCATCGGTTGTAACTATCGGTGAGAGAGCCTTCTATGACGATGAGCTTCTCGCATCGGTAAGCTTTGCAGACGGTTCGGTTCTCACCGCTATCGAAAATGCCGCTTTCGGCAAGTGCGATGTTTTGGCTTCGGTCACTCTGCCTGCATCGGTTAAGTCGATCGGCAGCTATGCCTTTACCGACTGCTCTGCACTTACCTCGGTTTATGTCCTCGGTGATCTTGAGTCTATCGGCAGCTTCGCTTTCAATAAGTGTGCCGCTTTGACCGTTTTCGGAAAATCGGTCGACGGCGCCGCTGTCACCTCGGTAGTTATTCCCGATTCCGTAAAGTCACTCGGCGAATATGCCTTTACTCAGTGTACCGCAATAACATCCTTCACTTTCAATAAAACTCTTACCGATATTCCGAGCGGACTTCTTATGCGTTGTACCGCTCTTGCCTCGGTCGATACCGGAAATGCCGTTACCATCGGTAGCGAAGCCTTTAGAGAGTGTACCGCTCTTACAACGGTCGCTTATTCTCCCAAGCTTGAGACTATCGGCGAAAAGGCCTTCACATACTGCGGTGCCTTGACCGAAATCGTTATGCCCGATACCGTCAGAACCGTCGGTGCCGAGGCTTTTGACAACTGTGCTGCCGTTACAAATCTTGTGATTTCCAAGAACATCAACTCTATCGGCAAGTCGGCCTTCAACGGCTGTGCAGGCCTGACCGCAATTGACCTCAACCGTGAAATGCTCAGCTCTATCGGCGATTCGGCTTTCTCGGGCTGCTCGGGAATCACCACCGTTACAATTCCCGCTAATGTTAAGACTATCAGCGGTTCGCTCTTTAAGGATTGCTCGGCTTTGTCCGAAATCGTGCTTCACGAGAATATTTCCGATATCGGCGCCAATGCTTTCCAGAACTGTGTTGCATTGAAGAGCTTTAATGTCCCTGCAAACGTTGTCGCACTTTACGATGCGACCTTCAGCGGATGTACCTCACTTGAGAACATAACCTTCGGTGATAAGCTTGCAAAGCTCGGCGCAAATGTTTTCGAAAATTGCACTGCCTTGTCCGCAATCAATCTGCCCGATATCGTCACCGAAATCGGTGCTGCAAGCTTCAGAGGCTGCACCTTGCTTAAGAAATTCACCTTCCCCTCGAAGATCGTTATTGTTTCCGATGAGCTTTTCTCGGGTTGTACCGCACTTACCAAGGTCAACTTCACCGAAAGCATCACCACCATCAGCCAGAAGTCGTTTATAAATTGTACCGCTCTGCCCGAGCTTGTACTTCCTTCCCGTGTTACCGCCATTTCCGGCTCGGTATTCGAGGGATGCTCGGCTTTGAAGTCGATCAATATTCCGAAGAATGTTTACATCATTGACGCTTCGCTTTTCAAAAACTGTTCTTCTCTTGAGACCGTAACCATCGAGGGACGTCCCCGTACGCTCGGCGACAGTGCTTTCGAAGGCTGTAAGTCCCTTGCAAGCATAAAGCTTCCTTCAAGCTTTGAGAGCCTCGGCAACAATGCTTTCAAGGGTTGCTCCAAGCTCACTGTTGATTGTGTTGAAGAGTCGGTAATAGCCGGCAAGCTTGCCGAAGCAGGGGTTAAGACCTCCTTCTATCCAGAAGATTTTGTTGAGCCCGAAGAGGCCGGAGCAAACGTATTCCTCTTTGTCATCATTCTTGTTGTTATTGCCGCAATTATTGCAGGCGCAGTTCTTTTGAAGATCTACCTCAAGAAGAAAAAAATCAGAGAGACCACCCTCACTCACGACGATGAGGAATAACTCGAAAATATGTTAAAATCAAACACCGCCCGACAAGAAATTTGTCGGGCGGTGTTTTGCCGAATGGATTATTTGAAATCAAATCAAAGCTATAAGTGCGGCAAGGTTACCGCGCTCGCCTTGAGTATATCGGTGGGAAAAAAAATCATCGTGCAGACATTTGGTGCAAAGGTCTGTGACCGATATGTTTGAAGGGTCAATACCGCTTGCAACAAGGGTTCTGCGGTTTATTTCCCAAAGATCAATGTGATACTTGCCGTTTTTGTCGTCGGTTACCGTGCCCGATATGTCTATGCCGTCGAGCTTCATAAATTCATCATATACAGGTCGGTCGACTTCAAAGCAGCAGGGACCGATCGAGGGAGCTATTCCGACCCTGATATTCTTAGGATCGCAGCCGAAATGCTCCTGCATCTTTTTTACGGTCTTTTCGCCGATTTTGCCTACGGTGCCCCGCCAGCCGGCGTGAGAGGCGGCGATGACCCTCTTTTCGGGGTCATAAAACAAAAGACCGACACAGTCGGCGAATTGGGTGACAAGGGTCAGACCTTTAACATCAGTGATCAGTCCGTCAATATCGGAAAAATCACGTTCTCTCACAATCCCCTTTCCGGCATCGTCGGCGGTGACTATTTTAAGATTTGTTGTGTGTGTCTGATGTGAAAGCACGCATTTTTCATAGTCGGTACCCAAAACATCGCATATCCGTTTATAGTTTTCAAGCACCGCTTCGGGTGAGTCGCCTCTTGAAAACGACATATTCATAGTTGAAAATTTGCCGGTCGATACGCCGCCGTGACGTGTCGTGAAGGCGTGTGCCACACCGTCGACCGTCAGTGACGGAAATGTGATATAGCACATTTCTCCAACCGTATTCACCTTAAGAGTCTTACTGTCCATAAGTGATTTCACTCCTTAATTTCCGTTGAGGTTTATGCTGTTGTCGGTTTCGATGTTGAAGCCGCCGTCGTAGCATTTTGCGATGACCGTGCCGACCGTGTCGGTGCGGAAAACCTTTGAACCCGTGCTTCCGAGCCGCTGTAGGGCGGCCGAGGTCGGGTGACCGTAAGAATTGTCTGTGCCGACCGAAATTACCGAAACAAGAGGAGTTACCGCAGAAAGAAAATTCGCAGTGGACGAATTGGCACTTCCATGGTGACCGACCTTTAAAATATCGGCATCGAGATTTACGCCTAAGCTCATCATATCAAGCTCGGACGGAAGCTCCGCATCGCCCGTAAAGAGCAGAGTGTTGGTAAAGCAATCGACCCTAAGACAAAGCGACCAATCGTTGAGATTGCTGTAAACCGAGCCGTATCGCGGTGCAACGGCAAGTATACTGTATGTCTCGTTTTCGGCGATATAGGTTCCTGCCGAGAGCATCAGCTCACGGCAATTTTCTTTTTTCACCGCCGTACACAGATTTTTGTATATCGCAGTATCGGGAACGAAGCCCTTGTCGATATCGGGCATACACACAGTTTCGACTTTGAAATTATCAAATATGCTTTCGGCACCGCCGATGTGATCTTCGTGAGGATGGGTGTAGACGAAATAATCAATATGCTCGATTCCGAGCTCCTTTAAATAACCGCTGATGCGGTCGCCGTCGGCCTTGTTACCCGAGTCGATCAGCATAACAGTGCCGTCGGGGAACAAAAGCAGTGAGCTGTCGGCCTGACCGACATCGAAAAAGTATACGGTAAGGCAACTTTGGTCAAATTCGGCGTTTGACCGAGTGCCGCAACCGCTAATCGACAAAATAATTATTATTGCCGCAATTAAAGCTATGATGCTCCGTCTCATTAAATACCACCCTCAATTCACTGCTTATATTTTATAGTTAAACGCTTGCCGTGTCAATTACTCAGAGGTTACAAACAAGAAAAAGTCGGTAACAATTTTGTAGTCAGTGTAACAGGGTTTTAACCTGTTGTGCCTTTGTGCGAATTGCCGCTAATCGGCATTTGGCGGTATTCCTTGGGCGAGAGACCGTATTTTGCTTTAAAGCTTCTTAAAAAGTATGACAAATTTCTGAAGCCGCATTCAAAGCATATCTCGGTAACGTTCTTTTCCCTTTGCCTTAAAAGCTTTTCGGCTCTTCTCAGTCGGAGCTCGGCAATATAAACCGAAATGCCCATTCCGACCTCCTTCGGGAAAACGGTCGAAAGGTATTGCGGACTGACCGAAAGCTGCGCGGCGATGTCACCGAGCGAAATGTCCGAGCAGTAATTGTCGCCGATATAGCGCAGTGCATTCAGCACAAGCTCGTGCCGCTTTCCGCTCACGGCCGATTGCAGCGGATGGCCGTATCGGACGGTGCAGCGGACGGCTGTCGCAACAAGTGCCGAAATGTATTCGGTGTCGGAATATGTTTTTGCGATTTCCGAAAAAAGCTCGGTTATGAGGGGCAAGTCATCATCAGACTCAAGCCAAAAGGGGTGACTCGGAAGCGGACAGTTAAAGGCTGTCAGCACCTTTTCCATAACGCCTATTTTAATAAAGCGTCCGCTTTCGCCGTTGACCTCGATTCGGTGAAAATCCGAGGGAGATATCAAAAAAACCGATGGCTTATCAAGCACATAATACTCACCGTTGACATTCACTCCGCCGTCAAAGGGTGTGTATAGTGTTAGCTCATAGTGCGAATGGGTGTGCACGGGGTAGGTGAAGACCTCTCCGCACTCGACCGATATGTCATTCCTGAACAGTTTTACGTTGGGTATTTCCATTTTTTCTCCAATCGGTAAATAATGCAAATTATAAAGGCTAAATGATTAAAAAAGTGCAATTATTAAAGCAGTGTTTACTTTATAATTATATCAGATAATTAAAAAATGTCAATTACGGAGGTCTTGCTTATGAATCGCATATCCGAGTCGTTCTTTACGGGAATAAACTATTGGTCGTCGAAAAATGCCATAAAAATGTGGGATGACTTCGACGAAGCTTCGGTCGAAAACGATTTGAATCTCTTAAAGGAGGCGGGAATAACCCATTTGCGCGTTTTTCCGCTTTGGTCGTCGTTTCAGCCGCTGACCGCCGAGTATTCATATGCCGGCGCTTATGAATACCGCTTCGGCGATTCACCCCTACCCGATACCGAGGCAGGCAGAGCAGGTGTCAGTGAAGCGGCCTGTGTTACCTTTGAGTGCTTTTGCGCCTTGGCCGAAAAATACGAAATGAAGCTGATAGTCGGACTTATTACCGGTCATATGTCCTTCGGCGTTTTTGCACCTCCGGCCTTCGGTGGCCGCTCGCACATAACCGATCCGACCGTCATCAAGTGGCAGCTGCGATTTATAAAATACTTCGTCAAGCGTTTCAAATCGCAAGACTCAATCGTCGGTTGGGATCTCGGCAATGAGGTGACGGGACTCACGGCATCTTATAATTATACCCCCGATCAGTTTTATGTTTGGTGCTCGATGGTCGCCGATGCGATAAGAAGTTGCGACGGTACAAGACCCATTGTTTCGGGAATGGGCGACCCATCTAAAAATATGATAGAAAACGGCCGCGGCACACTGAAAGAACTGAGTGAAATATGCGACATACACACATTTCACCCATATCACGTCTTTTCGACCCAAAGCGATCCCTTGTGCAGTATGAAGCCGATACTCGACCTTTCGTTCAAATGCCGCCTTTCCGAGGACATCGGCGGCAAGCCGACCTTCGTGCAGGAGTTCGGCTCGATCGGCTATATCAACTGCTCTTACAAGAGCGAAGCTCAATTCTACCGTGCGGCACTTTTCAGCTCACTTGCCAACGGCGGTTACGGACTTATGTGGTGGTGTGCCTTCGATCAGGGAAAATTCGATTTTCCGCCGTATGATTGGAACAATCGGGGAAGCGACTACGGCTTCTTCGATGCCGACTGTAATCCGAAGCCCATCGTTGAGGAAAACAAGCGCTTCAAAAAGCTTTTGGAAAAGCTTCCCGAGCGTCAGCTTCCGCCGCACGGCAAGGACGGAGTTATAATCGTTCCGCGCGATGACGGCGATGCAAACGAGCATACCTTAAGAGCGGCATATATCCTCGGAAAACAGGCTGATTTGGATCTCGGCTTTACATATGCGCTCGACCCGATCCCTGAGTCAAAGCTCTATATAATGCCGAGCCTCAGACAGTCGATGTCAATACCCAAACGCCGACTCGACGGGCTGCTTGAAAACGTCCGTAACGGTGCTGTGCTTTATGTTTCGGTCGGAACCGCATTTTTCCGTGCCGTGCCCGAGCTTTTCGGAGTCGTTTTCGAGTCGAGAGAGGAAGGCTTTTCGGCAAAGAAAATGGAGTTTTCGGGCAGTGAGCTGCCTTTGAACGCCGATGCAAGCTTTACGGTCGAAAGTGTTTCGGCCGAGGTTCTGGGACGTGACAGTGACGGCACACCGCTCTTTTTCAAGAACAAATTCGGAAAAGGATATATATATTTCCTCACGTGTCCGCTTGAAAAGTATCTTGCAGGCAAAAAGGGAGTCTTCTTCGCCGACGGCGGTCTTGACTATTCGGTCATATACCGTGAGCTTGCAAAAACGGCAGGCGTTAAGCGGATCGCCGATTCCGACAATCCGTTTGTCCGCTTGACCGAGCACAGGATAAATGATAATGAATGCTATATTTTTGCCATAAATTACAGTAACCGTGAGCAGTCGGCCGAGATTTCGCTTTGCTCAGATTTTACGGTCGAAACGGTTTTCGGCCCCGATATGCAAAACGGAAAAATTACTCTTGAGCCCTGCGACGGTGCACTCTATAAGCTGAGGTGAAAAAATGATATACAAATTAAGACCCAACAGGGTTCACAGAACCTATAAAGGCGGAAGTAAGATAGACCTCTTTTGCGGCTGCACCGCACCCGAGGAAATGATGCCCGAGGATTGGACGGCATCGGTCACAAGCTGTTATGACAGCAACGGAAATACCGAGGGAATAGGCGTGACCGAGGACGGTCTCACAATGACCGAGATAGTCGGTTACGACACATACCCACTGCTTGTAAAACTTCTTAATTCGGATGAGCGGTTGGTGATTCAAGCTCATCCCACGGTCGAGTTTGCAAAAAAGTATCTTAACAGTGATTTCGGAAAGACCGAGTGTTGGTATTTTCTCGACTGTGCGCCCGAAGCGTTTGTTTATATCGGCTTCAAAGAGGGTGCGACAAGGGCCGAGTGGGAGCGTGTGTTTAACGAGCAGGACATACCGGCTATGACCGCAATGCTCCACAAGGTACCGGTGAAAAAGGGCGATTTCGTTTTTGTCGACGGCGGCGTGCCTCACGCTATCGGCGGCGGCTGCTTTATGATAGAGCTTCAGGAGCCGAGCGATCTTATGGTGGTATCTGAGAGGTTTACTCCGTCGGGAAGAAGAATACCCGACCGAAGAATGGATATGGGCTTGAGCTTTGAGCGTATGATGGATGTTTATGATTATACGCCGATGACCGAGCAGGCGCTTCGCAATCGACTGATGCCGAGCCCTACGGCGATATCCGACGGCGTGACCGAGATATTGGGCAGTGCGACCACCGACAAGTTTACTATGCTGAGACTTGACGGTGAGGGAAGAGTCGATATTCCCAAAAAGTATGCTGTTGCCGTTTGCACCGACGGACAAGGAGAGCTTAACGGTGTAAAGGTTTCGGCAGGCGACCGACTCCTTATAAAGGAAGAAAATAAATTAAGCTTTATCGGCACCGACGGCTTTTCGGTCGTTGTTTGCTACTGAAAACAAAACCACCTTAACGCATATTGATTTAAGCGTTAAGGTGGTTTGCATTGATTTATATTGATTTATGCTCAAAGCTTCACGCCGATTTTTTCACCGTATTTTACGGCGGTTTCCAAATTGTTCCCGGTGTTTTCGAAGAATTCTTTGTCGATTTCGACCTTGTCCTTTTGCAACAGAATGATAACGGTCGAGCCGCCGAACTCAAAGCGACCCTTTTCCATACCCTTTTCGGCACGGCAGCCGTCGGCTTCATTGTTGCATATGCGGCCGACCATCAAGGCTCCGACCTCCATCTGCACGATTTTTCCGAAGCGGTCGGTGTTGACCACAGTATATTCACGGGTGTTTTCACGGAATATCGGGAAGCGGCGCATTGCGATAGGCTGAACTGTGTGGTATCGCCCTTTTATGCGAACAGTATTTTCGGCATCGCCGTCGGCACACCAACCGTAACGGTGATAGTTGTCGACCGCCAATCGGAAAATAAGGCAAATCCCCTCTTCAAATTCGTCGGCAAGCTGCCGATCGTTCAAAAGCTCCGAAACCGTGTAGTCGACACCCTTGACATTAAAACAGCTTTCGGGTGTTATCCGAAATGCCGTCAGCCGAGCATCGGACGGGCTGACAAGCGCGTCGCTCTCATCACAGATCGGACGGGCATCCGCTAAGACTTTCCTTGTGAAAAAGTCGTTGAAGGACTTGTATCTTCTTTGCTCATAGTCGCTCATATCGATATTGTTGGAGCGAATGAAGCGTTTTACGAACACGGCCGATAGGCGGTTGTCCAAAAATCGACCTGCAATATAAGACACGGGACGGCATATCAGCGGTCGCAGTAACATTCTGCCGACGGCGGTGTTATACAAAAACCGGAGCGAGGCCGCTCCGGTTTTATCAATGCTTTCGGTAGCTCTCATATCAGTAAACCAACTTTAACGTAAGTAATATCGCAAGCTCGACACAGCCGATGAAGATGAGCACCAAAATGCCCTTGAAATTCGGCTTTTTTATTTTGAGACGTTCAACGACAAAAAGCAGTGCCGTGATGAGCAAAACGCCGAGGAATATGAAATGAATATAGCACTTGAGCGGTGTGAATATCGCAAGGAAGAAAAACGGGAATATGAGAGATGACGATGTAACAGGCAGACCTTGATAGCTTTTGCGCTTTTCGGTGGTCTGCTTTTGGCGATCCTCCTCGGCTACGTTGAAGTATGCCAAACGGATGAGTGCCGCCAAAACGAATGCACAGAAAACGGGAACATAAAGCGGACTTGTCATACCGACGGCATAACCGATGCAGCAGGGCAGAACGCCGAAGCAAATGAGGTCGCAAAGTGAGTCGATCTGGATGCCGAAGCGTTTTTCGGAATCGGTGCTTTCTTTACGCATACGGGCAACACGGCCGTCAAAGGCATCGCAAAGTCCAGAAAACAAAAGGCATATTACGGCAAGGCCGGGATGACGGTGATCGGCCATACAAAAGCAAATACCGGCAACACCCGAGCACAGTGAAAGATATGTGAGAATAACGGTGTAATTATAGAATCCTAACATATGTAAATCCCCTAATAGTATAATAACTCATTTTGTATATTGAACATTGTAACACATTATGTGTCGAAAAGAAAGAGGAATTTTCAAAATTTCTCAATTTATCGTTCGAATAATCTTGATTTTTTCGGCATATTAAATTATGATATATAGAAGACTTGAATTTGCATTACCGACGGAGGAATTAAAGTGAATATTTGTGTATACGGTGCGGCCAGCAATAGCATAAAGGAATGTTACATAAAGGACGGCGAGGCGCTCGGTGCCGAAATGGCAAAAAGAGGGCATAAGCTTGTTTTCGGCGGCGGAAGCGGCGGACTTATGGGTGCGGTTGCAAGAGGTGTTTATTCGGTCGGAAACGGCGGAATACTCGGTATCGTTCCGAAATTTTTCACCGCCGAGGGAACATATGTCGACGGTATGCTTTTTGAGCATTGCGACAAAACGGTTTTCCCGAAAACCATGCGTGAGAGAAAAGCACTGCTTGAGTCCGAGTCGGACGCATTCATCATCACTCCCGGAGGTATCGGCACCTATGATGAGCTTTTTGAAATGCTGACACTTAAAAATTTGGGTCAGCACAGCAAGCCTATGGCCGTGCTCAACACCTGCGGATATTACGATGCCCTTTTAAAGGTGCTCGGTGACGGTATCGAGGCAGGATTTATCAAAAAATCGGTCAAAGAGCTTTTGTTCATCAGTGACAGTATAAATGCGGTGCTCGATTATATTGAGGGATGACGACCGAATTTTAAACATTTTAGGGGAAGTTTATGGCTATGTGGATAGTCCTCACTGCGTTTTACGGACTTGCAAAAGGCGCACGTGACGGAATAAAAAAGAAGGCTTTGCAAAAAAGCGGAGTTATGGAGGTGCTGTTTTTTCATACGGCACTTTCGTTTTTGATGACGGTTCCTTTTTCGCACAATGTGTTCGGAATACCGCCGATCTATCATCTTTGGGTATTTATAAAATCGTTTGTAATATTTATAGCGTGGATACTTGCATTTTCGTCGATCAAAAAAATGCCGGTAAGCTTTTACGGTATAACCGATTCGGCACGAATGATTTTTTCGACCGTTTTGGCACTGCTCTTTTTAAACGAAGAAATGACAGTGGCCAAGGCTTCGGGACTGTCTCTTGTGCTTTGCGGAATTATTTTCGTCGGCTTGGGCGAGAAGAACGATGGTGACAGGGTAAAGGCCAAGTATCTTTTTATGGCATTGCTTTCCTGTCTGCTTAATGCGGTGTCGGGATTTATGGACAAAAAGCTGCTCTCGACCGGCGATATCGATGCCTCTCAGCTTCAATTTTGGTATATGCTTTATATGACCCTGCTTTACGGAGTATATATAGCGGCGGCGAGAATACCGCTTAAGGTCGGCACCTTGAAAACAAACTATTGGATAATCATTCTCAGCGTTTTGTTCGTTGCGGCCGACCGTGCACTCTTTATCGCCAACGAGGATCCTCAAAGTCAGGTCACGGTTATGACACTTATAAAGCAGTCGTCGGTGATAATAACCGTTCTCACCGGCAAGCTTGTATTTCACGAAAAGCACATATTAAAGCGTTCGGTTTGCGCGGCTCTTGTTATTTTGGGAATATGTGTCGCAACGCTTTTATAAATTTATCCCTCGGGCTTTAGGCAAGTCCGGGGGATTTTCCGTTTAAAGCCGATACCGTTTTCTGAATTCGGAGGCGGTCATACCGTGGTAGCTCGAAAAGACACGGCTGAAATACAAAGGGTCGCCGTAGCCGCATTTCTGCGCTATTTCACCGACGGTGTTGTTGCCGAAATAAAATAATACTGCTTGAAAAAATCCCTTTTCGATGTATAATAAGCTTATAAGCACCGAAAGGGGATAAATTATGCAGTTTTTTAGGTTTGATGACAAGGCTTTTACATATCACGGTCGTTGGGAAGACCGAAAAATCGTTAAAAAGTCACATTGGGTAAGACCTTATGTGGAGTTCTTTGCCGAAGGCGAATTTACCGTTTTGACCGCCTCGGGCTCAGGCGGTTACACTGTCACGGTCGACGGGGAATCGGCCGAGAGCACCGACGGCATTTTCAGCACACCGAAAAAGTCGCTGATAAGGGTCACCGCATCCAATGACACCTCGGCTCCGTTGCTGTTTTACGGAATTGCGGCAGATAATGCGCCAAAAGCCGCCGAGAGCAGGCAACGGAAAATACTGTTTATCGGCGATTCGCTCACTCATTCGGAATTTTCACATTCGGCGGTATTGCCTAAAGTGTACGATGCGGATTATGTTTGCATAGCTCAGGGCGGAATGGCGCTTTGCTTGGGTCGCGGATATATGAACCGCCCCGACCGGGCAGGAACCGAAAGTATGGAGGTCGCCTTCTTTAAGCTTCAAAATCCCCTCGAAAAGGGTGAAATGACCGATTATAACTTCACGGCATCGGAAATTCCCACCGAAATATTTATAAATCTCGGTACGAACGACCATTTGACCGATGAGAGCTATGCCGAGGGCTTTGAAAAGGCTTATGCGGAATTTGTCGGAAAGGTGCGAAATATTTACAAAAGTGCACCGATATATCTGCTTTTGCCAGTTGCCGATACCGAGGGAGGCTTTCGCCGCAACACGATAGAAGCGGCGGCAAAGCGGTGCGAGGAGCTTTATGAGAGCGTTAAATTCATAAGCTCGAGAGAGTGGAATGTCGAGATAAGCGACGATAACGTGCACCCGACCGAGGCAGGCTATGCCGCCTTTGCCGAGGAGCTTATAAAAGCATTGAAATAACAGGAAAACTTAAAGGCAGCTCTGAGCAAAGAATGCAGAGCTGCCTTTTTTTGTAATTCTTATTTACCGAAGACCTTTTGGGCTATGCGGACGGTGTCCATAGCATCCTTGCCGTAAAAATCGGCACCGATCATATCGGCGTATTTTTGGGTCAATACCGCTCCGCCGACGACGATTTTCGTGTCGGGAGAGGTCTTTCGCAAAAGCTTTATAGTCTCCTCCATTGCGGGAACGGTGGTGGTCATAAGTGCCGAAAGGCCGACTAATTTACAGTCGGCTGCGGCCTCTGCGACCGTTTCGGGAGGAACGTCACGTCCGAGGTCTACAACATAGAAGCCGTAGTTTTCCAAAAGCACCTTTACGATGTTTTTGCCGATGTCGTGGATATCACCTTTGACCGTGGCAAGCACTATCTTTTTCGATTTGTCGGCCGATGAGGGAAGCTTTTCCTTGATCACGGAAAAGGCCTCGGCAGATGCTTCGGCCGATATCAGAAGCTGAGGAAGATAGGCTTTTTTCTGCTCAAAGGCAGTGCCGATTTCGTTGAGTGCAGGAATTATATGACCGTTGATCAGTTCCATCGGGTCAAGGCTTTCAAGTGCCTTGGAGGTTATTTCGCGTGCCTGATCTTTAAGCCCCTTAACTATCGCGGTTTTGAGGTCAACATCGCCCGACGGAGCGGTGCTTGCGGCCGAAACGGTGTTGTTTTCGGCAAAGGCGATGTATTCTTTAAAGTTTTCGTCCTTTTTTAACAAAGCCTTATAAGAATAATAAGAGTTCATCATAAGCTCCGAGAACGGATTCATTATTGCGGCATCAAGCCCCGAATAAAGGCACATTGTGAAAAATGCCGAGTTGATTCTGTCGCGCTCGGGCAGTCCGAACGAAATGTTCGATACTCCGAGGCTTGTTGCGACACCGAAGCGCTGCTTTATAAGTCTTACGGCTTCGAGCGTTACCTCGGCACTGCCTTGATCCGACGAAACCGTCATGGTCAACGGATCGACGATGATATCCGAGCGGTCAATGCCGTATTTTTCGGCTTCCGAAATGATAAGTCCCGCAACCTCGGCACGCCCCTCGGCTGTTTCGGGAATGCCGTTTTCACCGATTGTGAGCGCTATCAGCGCACCGCCGTATTTTTTGACAAGAGGGAATACGGCATTCATACTTTCGGCAGTGCCGTTGACCGAATTTACAAGCGGCTTGCCGTTGTAAAGGCGCATTGCGGTCTCAAGAGCCTTCGGGTCGGTCGTATCGAGCTGTAACGGACAGTCGGTGATGCTTTGAAGCTCAAACACGATTTTTCCGAGTGCCTCGGCTTCGTCGATCTCGGGCAGACCGGCGTTGACATCGAGCACGTGAACGCCTGCATCGACCTGACGGAGTCCTTCGTTCAAAATATAAGAATAATTCTTTTCTCTGAGTGCTTCTTTGATTTTTTTCTTGCCCGTGGGGTTGATTCTTTCACCGATCAGCACGGGCGTGTGTCCGAATTCGACGGTGTGGGTATAAGAGGTTATAACGGTTCTCTTTTTGACCGCTCGCGCTTTGAGCGGAATGCTTTTTGTGGCAGCCACGGTTTTTTCAATGTGCTCGGGCGTTGTGCCGCAGCAGCCTCCGAGTATTGCGGCACCGGTAGAGGTGATCTCCGACATTATCTCGGCAAAGCGCTCTGCAGTGATATCGAAAACGGTTTTGCCGTTTTCAACCGTCGGCAGTCCGGCATTGGGCTTGACGATTATCGGAAGCGGTGAAAGCTCGGCATATTTTTTGACAACAGGAAGCATTTTATCGGGTCCGAAGGAGCAGTTAAGACCGATCGCATTGACCCTCAGGGCACACAAGGTCTCAATAACCGTTTCGGCATCGGCACCGGTCATAAGCTTGCCGTCCTCACCGTAGGCATTGCTGACGAAAATGGGGAGCGAGCAGTTTTCCTTGGCGGCTAAAACGGCGGCCTTGGTCTCATAAAGATCGTTCATGGTTTCGATCATAATGGCATCGGCACCGTATTTGACCGCGGCCTTTACGTTCTCGGCAAATGCCGCTACCGCATCCTCAAAGCTCAAATCGCCGAGCGGCTTTAAAAGGTGACCGGTGGGTCCGATGTCAAAGGCTATGAATTTATTCTCAAAGCCTTTTCGGGCTTCGTTCGCACAGCGGAAGGCCGCTTCGATATACTCCTCAAAGTTCGGCTGCTTGAGCTTGTTTACGCCAAAGGTGTTGGTGCAAAAAATATCCGAGCCGGCAAGGAGATATTCTCTGTGAAGGCGCGTTATCTCCTCGGGATGCGTGAGATTCCATTCCTCGGTGCCGACACCCGGCATAAGACCTCTCTGCTGAAGCATTGTGCCGGTTCCGCCGTCAAGGTAAAGGCGCTTTTTTCCTATGAGTTCTCGAATGTTCATTTTTTAACACCTGCAATAAAAGTAACTGATTTGGTAGGGAGCATAAGCTTCGATTCGGTCAGCTTTATACCGCCGACCCTTAAAAATTTCAGCAACGGCTCTTGGGTTGCTAACGGCAAATCGCCGTAGCCGGGACTGTAACGGTAGCGAGTTTCTTTGGTGAACGAGCTTTGAGCACGGTCACACAGCGACTCGATAAGTGTAGATGCCACGGCATTGGCTATAAAAAGGCGTGCCGCCGAGGTGACCGAAAGCCTTCTCAACAATCGGTCAACGCCTATCCCCAAGGAAACGGCGGCAACATACGCGGTCTCACAGCCGTCGATATATTTTGCAAATGAGCTGCCCTCTAAAGTTCCGAAGCCGAGATCGACTTTGCCGTCGCAATATTTGACCGTTGCTTCGGTAAAGGTGTAGAAGCAATCGGCTAAGCGCTTGATTTCAAGCTCACATTCGTGTGCGATGCTCAAGGTTATCGTATCGTCGGCACCTTGGAGCCTTGCTTTAAGCTCGATGGGGTCAAGCTCTAAGGAAAACGGGTCAACCTTTATCATTTAATAATACCAGAAATGTTTTCTTTGATTTTTGCGGCAACCTCGGGCTTGTTCATCGAATAGACGTGTACCGCCTTAACTCCGTTTGCGAAAAGGTCGATTATCTGCTCGGTCGCATATGCGATGCCCGCCTGAGTCATCGAAACGGGATCGTCACCGAAGCGGTCGACTATTCTTACAAAGCGCTGCGGCAAGGCACTGCCCGATATTCTGCATACGCGCTTTATGGATTTCGGATTGGTGACGGGCATAATTCCGGCAACCACGGGGACGTTTATGCCGGCATTGGACATCCTGTAAAGAAAGTTGTAATATATGTTGTTATCGAAGAACATCTGAGTTGTGAGAAAATCGCAACCGGCTTCGACCTTTCGGCGAAGGTTGTCGATATCCTGAAAGCAGCTTTCACTTTCGGGGTGCGCTTCGGGATAGCAGGCGCCACCGATACAGAAGCCGCCGAAGCGCTTAATGTCCTCGGTGAGCTCGCTTGCATAGCTGTAATCGGTTTTTATCATTGAGGAGTCGGCCGGACGGTCACCGCGAAGAGCCAAAATATTCTCGATGCCGTGCTCCTTGAACTGAGCCAATTTCTGCTGAATTTCATCCTTCGACGAGGAAACGCAGCTCAGGTGGGCCAAAGGCGTAATGCCCTTTTCCTTAAGATTTTGTGCTATTTTAAGGGTATACTCCGAGGTGCCGCCGCCGGCGCCGTATGTAACACTCATATATGACGGGTGAAGCTCGGCAATTTTTTCGGTTGCGGCCTTGACTGTGTCAAATGAGTCGTCGGTTTTGGGCGGAAAGACCTCGAAAGAGAGGCTCAGCTTGTCGGAATTGAAAATTTCAGTAAGTTTCATAAAATCACCTTGGTAAAAATCGGTAAAAGTCAGTGTCGCTTTCGGCCGGCTCCGAAAAGTCGGTGCAAACGGCCGTGTGTTGCCATTATAATGTGCCTTAAGGGAAAGGCTATGCGCCACAAAAAGGCATACAGGCGATAGCCGATATTGCCGCAGGAGCGGTATTTACCTTTCCTTGTAAAGCCCTTGACCTTGCATATGACCGCCGATTTCGGCACACCCTTTTCGAGCACCCACTGATGGTCACCCGAAATATCATAGGTGTCTTCACCGACTTTCAGTATGCGGTGCAGGATATATGAGCCGTCCTCACGGCGATAAAGCGGAATATCGCCGACCTTCAGTGACATCGGGTCGCATTTTGTGAGCACTACCGAGTCACGCAGGTGGGTAAGCATCGGCTTCATACTGTTGCCCGTAACGGTCAGCGTTACGTCGGTGCCTTCGCTTACAAAGGCTTCGATGAGCGGCGAAAGTTCGGACATCGGAACCGCTTTTATTTTCGGCTCGTTCATGCCAAAAGTCCGTTTTCCTCGAGAAGCTTCAAAAAGTCATCGACATCTGATTCTGCGATCGAAGGCTCAATGCCGTATTCTCCGATAAGAGCCTTTGTGAGCTCATCCTTCGTAATATCGTCCTTAAGCTGCTGCCAAAGGAAGGCACCGCTTTCGTTAAGTGTTATGATAGCCTTAAAGGAAACGGCGTTTTCGCCAACCGGAACGACTATATCGGTACCGGCAACCTTTTTTGCAATAAAACCGTCGCGTATTTTCATAAATCCCTCCGAAAATCAGCCGTAGATCCAGCTGTAAATGTATTCTTTTGCCTTGTCCATATCGTATTTCCAAACCCAGCCGCCTCTTGTGTCCTCAAAAATGCCGCCCTTGGCAACGACCTCACTTCCGGGGATAGAGGTATGCTGAAGGTGAAGGTTGGATATTTTGAGAAGTGTTGTGGCATAGCTGAAGATCTCGTCATAGCTGAGTGAGGTCTCACATATCGAGAGCACCGATTTTATCTTTTCGGGATACTCTGCGATGGGAACCGATTTTGCTTTTTCGAAAAGACAGCTCAAAACCTTTTGCTGTCTCAAAACACGGATCTCCTCACTGTCATCACGTATTCTCGAATAAGCAAGAGCCTGCGTTCCGTTGAGGTGAACAAGTCCCGTTGAGGTCAAAAGCTCGGATTTGAAGCCCTCTTCATTGGAAAGCTCGTTTATTCTGCGCTTTTCGAGTGAGGTTATCTCAACGTCGATTCCGCCGAGTATATCGATTATTTTTTCAAGCTGACGGAGGCTGACCGAAACATAGTCGGTAATATTGAGACTGAAGTTTTGGTTGAGCGTTCTTACCGCACCCTGTGCGCCGCCGTATGCATACGAGGCGTTGATCTTGTTATAGCCGTTATACTTTTCAAGATCAAGCTTGACCCAGCTGTCACGCAGTATCGAGGTCAGCTTTATCGTATTGTTGTTGGTGTTTATGGAAAGAACGATCATAGAGTCCGAACGGCCGGTCAGAGCCTTTTCGGGATCGTTTTCTATTTTATAGCTTCTTGTGTCAAGTCCGAACAGGGCGATATTGACAATACCCTTGGGAAGCTTGTTTACAATGTCTGAGCTTATACCGAGATCCTCATGATTGTTCGAAATATGACCCTGTCTTAAGTCGCTTCCGATGTATGCCAATACACCGAGAACACCGGTGAAAATAACCGATACCACCAAAACGATCGACAACAGTGAGTTTATCAGAATCAACTGCTTTTTCTGCTGACGGTATTGTGCTTTTTTCTGTCTTTGTTCCATTTCATTTTACCTCTTTAACGTTCGACATAATTTCCCAAAAAAACAAAATACGAAAGCTCGGACTCGAGTGATGAGAGCAGACTCAGTGTGTGCTCATCCTTTATATTGCCCGAAAAGTCGATATAAAATTTATATTCGAACCCGTGTCCCAAGGGGCGTGATTCAATTTTTGTCAGGTTAAGTCCGCAATCGGCAAAGCGTCCGAGCATCGAATAAAGAGAGCCCTTTTCGTGCGGTATCGCAAGGCTTAAGCTTACCATATTGCTGTCCTCGGCTATAAACGGCTTTTTCGACACGGCGATAAATCTTGTGACGTTGTCCTGCTGATCCTGAATGCTCTCGGCGACAACACCGAGACCGTAAAGCCTTGCGGCCTCCTTTGAGCCTATCGCGGCAACGGACTCGTCACCGTTTTCGGCAACAAACCTTGCGGCCAAGGCGGTATTTTCGAATTCGACCGCCTTTAAGCCGTGTGCCTTGATATATCCCTCACATTGCTTTAAGGCGTGTGGATGTGAATACACCGTTTTGATCTTTTCGACACTTCCCAAGGCCAAAAGATTTTGCGAAATATCGATCGGTGTTGCCTTGACGATGCAGTGGCGGTATTTCAGTATCAGGTCGTAAACCGTGCTGACCGAGCCGGCGGTCGAATTTTCGACCGGAAGCACGCCGACGGCGTTTTCGTCTTCCTCGACTGCCTTGAAAACATCCTCAAAGCTTGCTTTGAATTCCGGCAGCACACTGCCGAACATTTTTACCGCGGCGGCGTGTGAAAAGGCACCCTCGGCACCTTGGCAGATAACACGTGAATAAATGGCATTTTTTGGGAGCTTTGAAATCTCCTCGGCAAAATGACCGCCTGCGAAAAGAGTGTCGGTTTGAAGTGAGCGGCTGACACTCATCAGATCTCGGTACACTGCGGCAACATAAGGACCGAATTCCGCTCCCGCCGAAGCGGCGGCCTTGTCAAGTATCTGCTGCTCACGGCCGGGATGGTATATCGGCAGATTTTCGGCAGCCTTTATCCGTGCGACCTCAAGTGAGCACTCCATTCTTTTTTTTATGAGCGGCATAAGCTCACTGTCAATCTCATCGATTTTTTCTCTGATTTTGTCAAGACTCATAAAGGTCTTACCTCCGAATACAAATCAAGCAGGGCAAGAGCTATTGCCGCTTCGACGGCCGGCAGTGCTCTCGGAACGATGCAGGGGTCGTGCCGACCTTCAATAATAAGCGTATCGTCGGTCTTGCTTTTTAGATTAACGGTCGATTGCGGCTTCATGACCGACGGTGTCGGCTTCAGTGCACAACGGATTATAAGCGGCATACCGTTCGAAATTCCGCCGGTTATTCCGCCGCAGTTGTTGGTTTTGCATTTTACCGTATCACCGTCGTAATACATTTCGTCGTTGGCACTCGAGCCGTGCATGGAAGCAAAGCCGAAGCCCTCACCGAACTCAATGCCCTTTACTGCAGGTACACAGAAAACGGCATTGGATATTGCGTTTTCAATGCCTCTTGCGGTGGGGGAGCCGATACCTGCCGGTAAGCCGGTCACCGCGATCTCAAGCTCTCCGCCGATGCTGTCGCCGTTTTGCTTGGCCGAAGCTATCTCCTCACGCATTTTTGCTGCGGCTTCTTTTGAAATCACCGAAAAATAGCCTTTGCCAAGGCTCTCCAACAGCTCGCTGTCAACATTGACGGGGTCAAACGGAATATCGGCAACGCTTCCGATAAACGAAACGTGACCGCCGATAACTATGCCGTTTGCCTTGAGTATCTGTCTTGCGACAGCACCTGCCGCAGTGAGCGGAGCGGTGAGACGTCCCGAGAAGTTTCCGCCGCCTCTTATGTCGTTAAAGCCGCCGAAACGGACCGAGGCCGCATAGTCGGCGTGCGACGGTCGCGGACGGTCGGCAATGTTTTCGTAATTATTTGAATGCTGATCGGAATTTCTGATTATCAAAGCCAGGGGAGCACCGGTGGTGACATTGTCAAGAAGTCCCGAAAGTATCTCGGGAGTGTCGGTCTCACGTCTTGCCGTGGCAGTCGGGTCCTGCCCCGGTGCACGCCGTGCTGTCTGCACGAGAATTTCGTCAAAATCTATTTTATATCCGGCAGGGGGCGCATCCATAACGGCACCGATTGCCGGACCGTGGCTTTCGCCGAACACCGTGGTTGTTATTTTACTGCCTATAGCAGATGACATCGCATTCGCCTCCGAGAGAAGAAAAATCGTCGAAAAACATAGGATATGATTTATTTATCGCCTCACAGCCGTCAATACTTGTGCGGCCGTTTGCAAAGGCGGCCATAACGGAAAACGCCATAACTATCCGGTGGTCGCCGGCCGAGGTTATATCGGCTCCGGTCGGGCGTCCTCCGTCAATGATAAGTCCGTCCTGAGTTTCAAGCACACCTATGCCGAAGGCTCTGAGCCTTGAAGCGGTCTCAAAAAGCCGGTCGCTTTCCTTAATACGAAGCCGCTCTGCGTTGGTTATAACGGTCTTGCCGTCGGCAAAGGCCGCAGTAACTGCCAAAACGGGAACAAGGTCGGGAATCTGCGAAGCATCGATCGTGATACCGTGCAAAGCCGAATGCTTGGCGGTGATACCGTCGTCGCCGACCGTTATATCGGCTCCGAATCGCTTGAGCAGCGGCACGATTTCACTGTCACCCTGTAAGGAGTCGGTCGAAAGTCCCTTGACCGTAACGTTTCCGCCGATCGCACCTGCACAAAGATGAAAGGCCGCCTGTGACCAATCGCCCTCGACCGTGCGGTCGCATGCTTTAAGGCACCCCTTTCCCCTGACCGTGAAGCGGTTTTCGAAAACGTCGATCTCGGCACCGAAGGCACGAAGCTCATTGACCGTCATCATAACGTAATCGCGTGACTGAAGCCGAGAGGTTAGCAGTATCTCACTCTCTCCGTCTATTGCCGAAAGAGCTAAAAGCAAACCGCTTATGTACTGTGAGCTTACGTTGCCGGCTATTTTAAAGGTGCCCGGACGAAGTGTGCCCGAAACGGTCATCGGAAGCTTGTCGGATGAGCAGAAAACGCCGTTCTCACGCAGTGCCTCGACAATTTCGCCGAAGGGGCGCTCGGGAAGTCTTCCGCTTCCAGTAAAGGTTATGTTTTCGGCGCCGAGAGCGGCGGCAACGGGTATCATAAAGCGTGCCGTCGAGCCCGATTCCGAAAAGTCGATGGTTATATTCTTATTATTTCGTTTGAGCGGTGTGACGTAAAGTGTCGAGCCGTCACGTGCTACCGTTGCACCGAGTGCGGTGACCGCACCGATCGTAGCCGTCATATCGTTCGAATCGCCGAAATTGCGAACCGTAACAGGGCCGTCGGCCAAGGCGGCGCAAATAAGGCTTCTGTGTCCGACCGATTTGGAAGGCGGAGCGGTAACACATCCTCTCAAAGCGGCAGGGGTGATGACTGCTTTCATAAAACGCCTCCGATATAGTCGCAAAGACGGTCGGCCGGAACTGTTTTGACAAAGCAGCTGCCGATATTCTTCGGAACAACTATCTTAATGTCACGACCTCTGCGCTTTTTGTCGGTCAGTGCACCCGAGCAAAGCTTTTCGGTCTCGATAGAGGTCGTCGCAGGCAGGTGGTATTTGTGAAGACAGGCGGTGATTTTTTCGGAAGTGCCTGCTTCGCAGTCGCCGTTGCGCTCGGCGGCTACCGCCATAACCACCATTCCGATACCTACCGCTTCGCCGTGGGTGATATCCTTAAAGTTATAGTATCTTTCGATCGAATGTCCGATCGTGTGACCGTAGTTCAGAAGCATTCTTTCGCCGCTTTCGAAAAAGTCATTCTCGGTGACATCACGCTTTATTGAAACACATTCGGCGATAAGCTCATTGATAAAGTCGTGAGCATCCTCCACCATAAGGCGCTCGAAAAGAGGTGCCGATTTAATGACACCGTATTTTATCGCTTCGCCCAAGCCGTCGTTGAATACACGTGGAGTAAGCGTTGAAAGACAGTCGGGATCTATCAGGACACGCTTCGGACTGTGAAATGCACCGGCCAGGTTTTTGCCGTATACAAGGTCGCAGCCGGTTTTTCCGCCGACCGAGGAGTCGATCTGCGAAAGAAGCGTAGTGGGGATGCCGATATAGTCAATGCCTCTTTGGTATATCGCCGCCGCAAAGCCGGTAAGATCGCCGCAAACGCCGCCGCCCAAGGCAACCGCAAAATCCTGACGTGTGAGTCCCGACGAAATGAAGGCACCGAGCATATTTTCAACAGTTCTGAAGGTTTTGCTTTCTTCGCCTGCGGTGAAAACGTGACAGCTCACGTTAAAGCCTGCGGCCTTTAATGAGCTTATGACGGTATCGGCATAAAGCGGTTCGACGTTTGTATCGGTTATAACGATACAGTTATCGCCTCTGACAACGGGCTTGATGAGCTCGCCGCAGTTTTTCAGCATTCCGTTCTCGATTATTATATCATAGCTTTCGGGTTTTTCGACTTTTACGGTTAAGGCGGACATTAAGGTCAGCTCCCTCAGAGTTTGAAAATTATTAGAGTATTTTACAACAAATGAGCAATATTGTCAAGATTTTGACCGACTGTTGCGGTATGCAGAGAGGATTTTTTTTGCAACCTCATTCGGAGACTGCCCGGCATCGACCGTGAGATCGGCTGCGGCGGCATATATCGGCCTTCTTTTGTTTAAAAGCTCATTCACTGCATATTCCTTGTCGGGACGGTTGAGAAGCGGTCTTGTGGTGTCACCCTCAAGGCGTGACAGTACATCTGCAGGGGAGATATCGAGAAATACGACAAAGCCCGTTTGCCTTAAGGCTTCAGCATTTTCCAGCCTTAAAACCGCACCGCCGCCTGTGGCTATTATTATGTTTTTTTTGAGCGACAGCTCCTTTACGGTAGCTGCTTCCGAGCGTCTGAAATACTCCTCGCCGTGAAGCTCGAATATTTCCTTCACGGTAATACCTTCCTTTTGCTCAACGGCTTTGTCGGAGTCGAGAGCTTTATAGCCGGTCATTTTCGAAAGCACACGTGCGACGGTCGATTTGCCGCACCCCATAAATCCGCAAAGCACAATATTATTTTTCATTGAACATCCTCGCCATTTCAAGGTCGGCATCGTCGATGATTTTTTCGATATCGGCGGTGTCGAATTTTGCGTTGTACCAAAATTCGTGAGCTTTAACGGCCTGCCAAACGAGCATTGCCATTCCGCCCACGGTCTTTATTCCGAGACTCTCGGCGGTTTTTATCAGCTTGGTTTTACGAGGATTGTAAACGGCATCAAAAAGTGCCGAGCAGTGTGACAGAACCTCTTCACCGATGACCGAAGCATCGCAATTGGGGTACATACCGACCGGTGTCGCATTGACGCAAAGATCAAAGTCACCGTCAATGTCGCATATTTCGCAGACCGTTGCCTTGCCGCCGTTGTCCTCAAGCCACTTCTTCAAGGCTTCGGCACGTTCAAGGTCACTTTTTCGCACCGCCAATGTCAGCTCACAGCCCATATCGGCAGCCTCTCTCGCAAGCGTTCTTGCCGCACCGCCTGCGCCGAGCATAAGCACACGTCCCGAAAGAGCGACACCGCCCGCCTCCAAAGCTTTTGTGAAGCCGTAGGCATCGGTGCTGCAGCCATAGGTCTTGCCGTCCTTTTTAAGCACACAGTTTACGGCATTGTATTTTTTCGCCGAAGCGTCAACCGAATCGAGCAGGGGCAGTATCGCCTCCTTGTGCGGAATGGTGACGTTAAAGCCGGAAAGAGCGCCGAGCCTGCCGGTCATTTCATCGCCGAGACACTCGGGAGCAATGTCCAAAGCACCGTAATCCACATCGATTCCGCTGAGCTTGAACAGCGCTTTATGTATGAACGGAGACATTGAGTGACCTATCGGATGACCTATTACCGCAAAACTCTTTTTCATAAAATTTCCTTCTTCTTCAAAAAAACTATTGACAAATCGGCTTAGTCAACATATTATAATAAAACGAAAAGAAACGAATAGTTTCTGTGGTTTTACCAAAGCAGATTATAACACAGTTTTGGTATTTAGTAAATACGGTATCAGGAGGAAAATTCAGTGGTTTTTGAAAAAATTAAGAAAATTTTGTGTGAACAGCTTGATGTTGAAGAGGGCGATATAACAATGGATACCAACATTGTTGAGGATCTCGGTGCGGACAGTCTTGACATAGTTGACCTTATTATGTCGGTCGAGGACGAGTTTGAGCTTGAGGTTCCCGACGATCAGGTCGAAAACATTAAGACGGTCGGTGACGTTGTAAACTATATCGAAAATATGAAGTAATTGTATATTACGAAAGTATATGCAAAATGGCGCGGCGAATTTTTGCTGCGCTGTCTTGTTTTATACGAAAGAATTTATTTACAAAATATCAGTTGAAATTTTCGGCAATATCTAATATAATATAAATGTTACAGTCCGATATTGCGGACAAAAATACAGTAAATCGGAAACGGTGAGTGGAGTGGCAAAAGAAAAGTTAGTTAAAGAGATAACCTCGATGGAGGACGATTTCGCACAGTGGTATACCGATGTGTGCCTGAAATCCGAGCTTGTCGATTATACAAGTGTTAAGGGCTGTATGGTTATAAGACCCTACGGTTATGCTATTTGGGAAAATATTCAGCGCATCCTGGACGGTATGTTCAAGGAAACGGGACACGAAAATGTTTGTATGCCTATGTTTATCCCCGAAAGCCTGCTTCAAAAGGAAAAGGATCACGTTGAGGGCTTTGCACCCGAGGTCGCTTGGGTGACCCACGGCGGCAACGAAAAGTTAGAGGAACGTCTTTGCGTAAGACCGACCTCCGAGACCCTTTTCTGCGATCATTACAAGAATATCATTCATTCCTGGCGCGATCTCCCGAAGCTCTACAATCAGTGGGTATCGGTCGTGCGTTGGGAAAAGACCACACGTCCGTTCTTGCGCTCACGTGAATTTTTGTGGCAGGAGGGACATACTATTCATGCAACCGCCGAGGAGGCTCAGGCCGAAACGGTTCGTATGCTTGAAACCTATGCCGAGTTCTGCGAAAAGTATCTCTGTATGCCGGTCGTAAAGGGCGTAAAAACCGAGAAGGAGCGCTTTGCCGGTGCCGAGGAGACCTATACCATTGAGGCCTTGATGCACGACGGTAAGGCTTTGCAGAGCGGAACCTCGCACTATTTCGGTGACGGCTTCGCAAAGGCCTTCGGTATTCAGTACAGCGATAAGGAAAACAAGCTCGCGACACCGTTCCAGACCTCTTGGGGCGTTACAACACGTCTTATCGGTGCCGTTATAATGACCCACGGCGATGACAACGGCCTTATTTTGCCGCCTGCCGTCGCTCCGAAGCAGGTTATGGTCATACCGATAGCTCAGCATAAAGAGGGCGTTATCGACAAGGCCAACGAGGTCTATGAGAGACTTCGCAAGCAGTTCAGAACGGGCATTGACGTAAGTGAGCAGTCACCCGGCTGGAAGTTTGCCGAGTATGAGATGAAGGGTGTTCCGGTAAGACTTGAGCTCGGGCCCAAGGATATCGAGAAGAACCAGTGCGTCCTTGTCCGCCGCGACTCGGGCGAAAAGATATTCGTGTCGCTTGACGGCATAGAGGGCACCGTCGCAAAGCTGCTGGAGGATATTTCCGCATCGCTCTTCAACAAGGCGTTGGAGCGCAGAGAGTCGATGACCTATACTGTCGAGACCCTTGACGAGATGAAGAAAACGGCCGATGAAAAGCCCGGCTTCATCAAGGCTTTGTGGTGTATGGACAGAGAGTGCGAGGACAAGCTTAAGGAAACCGTCGGTGTCACATCACGCTGTATGCCCTTCGGTCAGCAGGACAATATCGAGGGCAAGTGCGTTTGCTGCGGTAAGCCTGCCAAAAAGCTTGTATATTGGGGAAAAGCTTATTAAGCGTTTGCTTTAAAAGGATATGAATTCAATGAATAAGCATTATTTATCGGCTGTTGCCGCAGTCGGTTGCACGGTGCTTTTGGCACTTGCGGCGGTAACGGCTTCGGCGGTTGAGCCCGAAACCGGCTCAGAGGCTTCATCGGCCGCTTCAAGTGCGGTTTCGTCGACCGTTTCTTCGAACGTGTCGTCGGTCGGAAGCTCGTCTGCTTCTTCAAGCTCCGGGACCTCATCGTCCGCGACTTCGGAATCGTCTTCCGAAAACAGCACTTCGGGTGACACCTCGTCGGAGCAGGGCACAAGCTCGGATGAGAGCACATCTTCCGATACAGGTTCTTCGTCGACAAGCTCGTCGGGAACATCGTCGAGAAAGCCCATACAGAGCAGCGGCGGCCACGGAAGCACGTTTATAGATATGCCGTCGTACGACAGCAGCACGGGAAGCACATCGTCCGAGGCACAAATGATCACGAGTGATATATCCGAAAGTGTCGAGGAAGAGGAAATCGACTTCTTCCAAGCCAAGGTCGCTTCGGCTTCGGAGGGCATTTATAAGATCATATGGATCCCGATAGCTCTGTCACTTCTGTGCATAGGCGGACTTGTTGCCGTCAACGTTTTGTTCAGAAAGAAGTATCCCAAGAAGGGCTCTTCTTCGGCAAAGCGACGTCATAAATCCCATACGCACGAAGCACCCAAAAGACGGAGAAAATAATAAAAAACAACGGTAAAGCAAGATTGATGAGGTGCCATAACGAAGGTTTTGAAAATGAGTGGTAAAGACAATTGG
>CAZWLH010000009.1:5877-33957 GCA_964634675.1 uncultured Eubacteriales bacterium | reverse complement strand
ATCTGGCGGTAATGTAATGTGCGCCGAAATTGTTGTGTTGTTCGTCGCCTACGGCGCCGCACAACACAACAATTTCCTTACAAATATACTTTCATCTTATTTTTTTGAGAAAAGTGTTACCTATCATTGATTTATCTACATCGGTGCTGCAATTTGTTCGGATCGGGGTCTTGACAAACCTTCAAGTGTGTGATATATTTATAGCGTGAGATTATGAAACAAAGGAGAGTGGGGCGACCCACTCTTTAGTTTTTATTCGGGAGGTAAAGCTTTGGCTAAAAATCCTACGGCACAAAAGGTGGCCGCACTTATTGAAGACGTTATAAAGGAGCGCGGTTTGCTTCTTTGGGATGTCAAGTTCGTAAAAGAGGGTGCTTCGTGGTACTTGAGGGTCATTATAGATAAGGACGGGGGAGTCGATATAAACGACTGCACCGACGTCACTCATCTCATCGATCCGATAATCGACGAGGCCGACCCGATAAACGTTTCTTACTATCTTGAGGTCTGCTCTCCGGGACTCGAACGTGAGCTTTCCGAGGAATGGCACTTTGAGAAGTATATCGGTTCGCCAGTTAAGGTCAAGCTCATCCGTCCGCGTGACGGCAAGAGAGAGTTTTCGGGTGTTCTTAATGCTTATGACGGTAATGTTACCGTTGTATGTGATTCGGTTGATACGGTTTTCGAAAAGCAAGAGCTTGTTTCGGTAAAGCTTGACGATGCCGATTTTTAAATAATTATTGGAGGAAAACGGAAAATGGCAAGGGCAAAAGCAAAAGAAACCGCAGTCGATTTGACTGAGGAAATATTCACGGCATTAAAGCTGATGGCAGAGGAGAGCGGTATTCCCGAGACTTATCTTGCCGACAAGATAAGCAGTGCGATAATCACCGCCGCTAAAAAGGATTACGGCGGAAGAGACGTTGTTTTCTGCGATATTGATATTGATAACCGTATTTTTAAGGTATATGTCCGCAAGACGGTTGTGAGCGACATCGAGGATGAGTATACCCAGATTATGCTCGAGGATGCGCTTCGTGTCGATGCAAACGCCGCAATAGGCGAGTTTGTCGATATTCCGCTTGAAACAAGAAAGTTCGGACGTATCGTGGCTCAGAATGCCAAGCACGTTATCCGTCAGGGCGTTAAGGAAGCCGAGAGAGGTCAGACCTTTGAGGAATTCCAAAGCCGCAATAAGGAGCTTGTAACGGCTGTCGTTCAGCGTATCGATCCCAAGACCGGCAATGCGACCATCACGATCGGCCGCGGCGAAGCGGTTTTGCCTAAGACCGAGCAGGTTCCCGACGAGGTGCTTAAAGAGGGCGACCACATCAAGGTATATATCGTTGATGTCAAGAACGAGGACAGAGGCCCGAGAGCTATGATCTCGAGAACGCATCCCGGACTTGTCAAGCGCTTGTTCGAAACCGAGGTTCCCGAAATATATGACGGAACCATTGAGATAAAGTCGGTATCACGTCAGGCCGGCTCAAGAACCAAGATGGCCGTTTGGTCGCAAAATCCCGACATCGATGCCGTCGGTGCCTGTATAGGACAGAGAGGTGTCCGAGTGAATTCGATCGTCGAGGAGCTCGGAGGAGAAAAGATCGATATCGTCAAGTATTCCGACGATCCGGTTGCTTTCATTACCGAGGCTTTGTCGCCTGCAAAGGTTCTTTCGGTCACAATCGAGAGCGAGGAGCCGAAGGTCTGCCGTGTCACCGTACCCGACAGTCAGCTTTCGCTTGCAATAGGCAATAAGGGACAGAACGTTCGTCTTGCCGCACGCTTGACCGGCTGGAAGATCGATATTCATCCCGAAAGCGGATTTTACGGCGAATGCGACGACAGTGTCGAATAAGCCTTGAGAATATTAAGAACGGATGATTATATGACACCGAAAAAACAACCGTTAAGACAGTGCACCGGCTGCGGCGAAATGAAGCCGAAGCAGCAGCTTGTGCGAATAGTTAAGACCCCCGAGGGCAATATTATGCTTGACCGCTCTGGAAAGTGCAACGGCAGAGGTGCATATATCTGCCGCGATCCCGAGTGCTACAAAAAGGCCGTCAAGGCCAAGCGCCTTGAGAGAGCTTTTTCCGCGGCAATTCCCGAAAGTGTTTCGGCACAGATAGTTAAGGAGCTTGAAGCGGATGAGTGGTAACAGGATATTGAGTCTTTTGGGACTTGCGAGAAAAGCGGGAAAGCTTACTGTCGGCTTTGCCGCCTCGAAGGAAGCCTGCCTTAAAGGCAAGGCCTGCTTTGTAGCCGTGGCTTCCGATATATCCGAAAAATCCGAAAAAGAAATAAAATATTTCAGCGGCGGTAAAATACCCGTTGTCCGTGTGCCGTATACTATAACAGAGGTATCTGTCGCAATAGGAATAAAGGCCGGCATTGTGGCCGTTTGTGACGGCTGCTTCGCCGCATCGCTCGAAAGAATGTGCGGCGCGCTTTCGGAACAGTTATAAGGAGGAATTCACATATGCTGATTAAATACAAGATACATGAAGTGTCTAAAGACTTTAATGTTTCAAGCAAGGATATAATATCCCTGCTTAAGGATAAGCTTGGCGTTGACAAAAAAAGCCAGACCTCTTTGGAGGATACCGAGCTTGACCTTATTTACGATTACCTCACTCAGCAGAATGAGGTGGCAAGCTTTGACGAATACTATGCGGCAGGCGCATCGGCACATAAGGAAAGATCAGATGCACGCAAGGCCGAAAAGGACAGAAAACTTGCCGAGCAGATGGCGGTTTTAGAGCAGCTTAAGGCCGCCGCCGCGGCACAGAAGGCCGCCGAAGCTCCCAAGGCCGAGCCCGAAAAGAAGGCCGAGCCCGAGAAGAAAACTGCACCTAAGAAGGATAATGCCGAAAAGCGTGACGGTGTAAAGAAGCAGGAAATACGTGAGCCCAAGGCAAAGACCGCAGAAAAGACCGAGCCGGAAAAGAAGGCTTCCGAGCCCGTAAACATCCCTCCGAGACCCAAAAAGGAAAAGAAGGGTGAGGCTCCCAACAGAGGACCTGCCGAGGTTCGCAAGGTCGATACCCGTGCTTCCAATATAAATATCGATAAATATAACGAGCGTTATGAAAATATTGCTCCCGCAAACGCTATGCGTAACGACAACGTTCAGCGCAAGCAGAAGATAAAGCAGAAATCGCAGGATTACCGCCGTCCGCAGGGTGCCAAGCGTGAGACCGAGGCCGATAAGCTTCGCAGACTTCAGCTTGAGAAAATAAAGAAGACCCCCATTACCGTAACTATCGGTGAGGAAATCACGGTCGGTGAGCTTGCCGCCGCTATGAAGAAGACAGCCTCCGAGGTCATAAAGCAGCTTATGAAGCTCGGTATGATGGCTACCGTCAACCAAACCATCGACTATGATACCGCAGAGATCGTTGCTACCGAAATGGGCTGCAAGGTCGAAAGAGCCGTTGTTGTTACAATTGAAGAGCGTATTATGGATATTTCCGAGGATACCGAGGAGACCTTGAAGCCGCGCAGCCCGATCGTTGTCGTTATGGGACACGTTGACCACGGTAAAACCTCCCTGCTCGATGCTATCCGCAATGCCAAGGTTGCAGGCGGCGAAGCAGGCGGTATCACTCAGCATATCGGTGCTTACCGTGTAAACCACGAGGGCAACGAGATAACCTTCCTCGACACTCCGGGACACGCCGCGTTTACCTCTATGAGACAGAGAGGCGCAATGGCTACCGATATCGCGATCCTTGTCGTTGCCGCCGATGACGGTATTATGCCGCAGACCATTGAGGCTATCAACCACGCAAAGGTCGCAAACGTTCAGGTCATAGTCGCGATAAATAAAATGGATAAGCCCGAAGCAAACCCTGAAAGAATCAAGCAGCAGCTCACCGAGCACGGACTTGTTCCCGAGGAGTGGGGCGGCGATGTTATTTGCGTACCCGTTTCGGCCAAGACCCACGACGGTATCGACGAGCTGTTGGCAAACGTGCTTCTTGTTGCCGAAATTCAGGAGCTTAAGGCAAATCCCGACCGTAAGGCAAAGGGCGTTGTTATCGAGGCACGTCTCGACAAGGGTCGCGGCCCTGTCGCAACACTGCTTGTTCAGAACGGAACACTTCATTCGGGCGACATCATAGTTGCCGGAACCTCGGTCGGACGTGTCAGAGTAATGCTCGACGAAAACGGAAAGACCGTCAAGGAAGCCGGACCGTCGGTTCCGGTTGAGATAACCGGTCTTGACGAGGTGCCGAGCGCAGGTGACGGCTTCGATGCCGTATCCGATGAGCGTCTTGCACGTCAGCTTGTCGAACAGCGTAAGCAAAAGGCCAAGGAAGAGGTCTTTAAGTCTACACAGAAGGTCACTCTCGACAACCTGTTCAGCCAGCTTGAGCAGGGCGAGCTTAAGGATCTCAACGTCATTATCAAGGCCGACGTTCAGGGCTCGGTCGAGGCCGTTCGCGAAAGCCTTGTCAAGCTTTCCAACGATGAGGTTCGCGTCAATGTCATACACGGCGGTGTCGGTGCTATCAACGAGTCCGACGAAATGCTTGCTGCCGCATCGGGAGCCATTATTGTCGGCTTTAACGTCCGACCCGACCCCGTTGCAAAGGAAGCCGCCGAGCGTGATAGTGTTGAAATCAGACTTTACAGAGTTATTTATGACTGCATCGATGAGATAACCGCCGCTATGAAGGGTATGCTGGCTCCGAAGTACCGTGAGTCACTGCTCGGTCAGCTCGAGGTTCGTCAGACCTATAAGGTATCGGGAATCGGTACCATTGCCGGCTGCTATGTACGTGACGGTAAGATCATACGTGATGCAAAGGTTCGCGTTGTCCGCGACGGTATCGTGCTTGCAGAGGATGAGATCGCCTCTCTCCGCCGCTTTAAGGACGATGTCAAGGAGGTTGCCGAGGGCTATGAGTGCGGTGTCGGCCTCCAGAAGTACGGCGATATCAAGGAAGGCGATATTTTCGAAGCCTTCGTAATGGAAGAATACAGAGACTGATAATATTGCCGGAGAGCTTTTGCTTTCCGGCACAATGAAAAGGAAATAAATATGGCAAGTGTAAAAATCGGAAGAGCGGCCGCCGACATAAGACGCGAGCTGGTCGATCTTTTTGCTGAAATGAAGGACCCGAGAGTCAGCAAGCTTTTGAGCATCGTAAAAATCGATGTTTCTGGGGATCTTTCCTACGCAACGGTTTATGTAAGTGCCATTGAAGGCTATGACAAGACCGTTGAAAGCGTTAAGGGACTGAAAAATGCCGCAGGCTATCTGCGCCGCGAGCTCGGTGCACGTCTTAAGCTTCGCAAAACTCCCGAGCTGCGCTTTGTTGCAGATAATTCTATCGAGCACAGTGCACAGATATCCAAAATAATCGATGCTTTTGATCTGCCGGAGGTCGAAGAGGAGCCGAGCGATGAGTAAGGCTATGTCCTGTGAGCAGGCGGCAAGGCTTCTCGAACAAAACGATAACTATACCATTCTCACCCACGCACATCCCGACGGCGATACGCTCGGCTCGGGATACGCTTTGTGTGAGGGACTGCGTTCTGTCGGCAAAAGGGCAAATGTTGTCTGCCCCGACGATATTCCTTCAAAGTTTTCTTACCTTGTGACCCAAGCCGAAGACTTTGAACCCAAAACCGTGATATCGGTCGACGTTGCCGACGAGAAGCTTTTGGGCGACCTTCGTGAGGAATACTGCGGCAGAGTGCTTTTGAGCATTGACCACCACGGTACCAATACCGGCTTTGCCGAAAATATGTACCTTGAGGGTGACAGTGCGGCGGCGTGCGAGTGCGTTTATAAGGTGCTGAAGGAGCTTAAGGTCAATATCACTCCGTTTATCGCAAGCTGTCTTTATACTGGCATCGCTACCGATACCGACTGCTTTAAGTTCTCCAACACAACGCCGAGAACACACATTTTCGCCGCAGAGCTTATCGAAGCCGGTGCCGATCACTGTGAGATCAACCGTGTTATGTTTGAGGTCAAATCAAAGGAACGCTTGGATATGGAACGCCGGGTTCTTGAGGGAATGGAATATTTTTGCGGCGGAAGCGTTGCGGTCGTCACGGTCACGCAGAAAATGATTCGTGAAACCGGCTGCAGCTCAAGCGATCTTGACGGTATAACCTCCCTTGCAAGGCAGATCGAGGGTGTTTCGATCGGCATAACGGTTCGCGAAAAGGTCGACGGAAAATGGAAAATATCCTTGCGAACCTTCGAGCCTTACGATGCGGCCGCAATATGCGCCGAATTCGGCGGCGGCGGTCACAGCCGTGCCGCAGGCTGTGAGCTTGACTGCTCACAACAAGAGGCCGTAAAACGTCTGCTTTCGGTCGTTGTGCCGTTGGTTGAGCGAAATTGACGGAGGAAAAATGAACGGACTTATTTTGTTGGACAAGCCCGAGGGCTTTACCTCCTTTAAGGCGGCGGCGGTGCTTCGCAGGATTTACGGCACCAAGCGAGTCGGCCATACGGGCACGCTTGACCCGATGGCCACCGGCGTTCTGCCTGTTCTTATCGGCAGAGCGACACGGCTTTGCTCATATGTTTTAGAGGCTGACAAGCGTTATACCGCAGGAGTAAGACTCGGTATCACGACCGATTCGCTTGATATAACGGGCAACATTCTGTCCGAAACCGTGCCGTCGGTCGACGATTCGAGGCTTAACGAAGCCTTGATGAAGTTTACCTGCACCTACGGTCAGATACCGCCTATGTTTTCGGCTATTAAAAAGGATGGTGTCCGTCTTTACGATATAGCAAGGCAGGGCAGGGAAATAGAGCGTGAGCCGAGAACGGTCACGGTGCATGAAATCAAGCTTCTTGAAAGGCAGGGCAACTGCTTTAACGTTGACATTTCCTGCTCTAAGGGCACGTATATACGCTCGCTTGTCGACGATATAGGACGATATCTCGGGTGCGGTGCAGTGCTGACATCTCTGAGACGTACCGATGCCGCAGGTTTTTCCGTCGAGCGTTGTGTAACACTTGAGCAGATCGAAGCCGAGCCGGAAAAATGCCTTTTGCCGGCCGAAGAGGCGGTGCCGCTTATGCGAAGCATAAATATCGCCAAAACACAGGAAAAACGTTTTTTGAACGGTGCGGCGCTGAGTGTCGACAGACTGAGATTTGTCGACGATCCCGTGCCGGGTGAAATGTTCAAAATGAAATGTGACGGCATCTTTTTGGGACTTTCCGAGTACAGTGAGTCCGAAAGAGAGCTTAAAACCAAGTGCGTTGTATTGGAATAACGCCAAAAAGAGAGGAGCGGTGCTATGGCCGGTGGATACGCCATTGCGCTCGGAACGTTTGACGGGCTTCATAAAGGCCATTTGGCCGTTTTGAATGCGGCCCTGAGGTTCAGCGAGCTTATTCCGGTCGCGGTCACCTTCGATGAGCCTCCCAAGCGGAGCATTGCAGGCGATGTGCCTATGCTTATGCCAGCAGAGGAAAAGAATGCAAGGCTCAGACAGATGGGCTTTAAGGAAATATTCGTATTGAAATACGGTGAGCTGCACGATATGTCACCCGAAGCGTTTTTGAATATGCTTTTCGAACGGTATGACGTTAAGGTGATGGTTTGCGGCTTTAACCACCGTTTCGGAAAGGACGGAAAGGGCGATGCTGCCCTTTTGTCCGATTACTGTCACGCACACGGTGCCGAGGCGGTAGTGGTTCCGGCAACCGAAATATCGGGACAGACCGTTTCGTCTACTCTGATCAGAGAGCTTATACGTGACGGCAATATGTCGTTCGCCAATATGCTGCTCGACCGTCCGTTCCAATTTGCAAACGAGGTCGTGCACGGTGACGAAAGAGGCAGAACGATCGGCTTTCCGACCGTGAATATTCCGCTCGACGAGCGGCTTGCCGTGCCGAAATTCGGCGTTTACGCTTCGGCGGTGACGGTCGACGGAAGGGATTATCCCGCAGTCACAAATATCGGTATAAGACCGACCTTTGTTCTTAAAAAACCGCTGAGTGAAACCTATATCGAGGACTTTTCGGGTGATCTTTACGGCAAAACGGTTACCGTAAAGCTGCTTGATTATCTGAGAGAGGAAATACGCTTCGACGGCTTGGAGCAGCTTAAAACGGCTATCGAGAACGATAAAGAAAACGCCGTTAAGCTTTTTAAAACAAGAAGCTTTGAATAATATAAGGAGGAGCAATTATGAACAACATTTGGCATGACATCAACCCCAAGAGAATCACTCCCGACGATTTTATGGTCGTTGTCGAGATCGAAAAGGGAAGCAAGTGCAAGTATGAGCTTGATAAAGAAACTGGTGTTTTGAGACTTGACCGTATTCTTTATACCGCAACTCACTATCCTGCAAACTACGGTTTTATTCCGCGCACATATGCAGATGACTCCGACCCGCTTGACGTTCTCGTTTTGTGCTCGCAGAGCCTTTATCCCATGACGACCGTAAGATGTTATCCGATAGGCCTTATTTCGATGATGGATAACGGCCACTACGATGACAAAATAATTGCCATACCGTTCAGCGATCCGACTTATAACAGCTATACCGATATTTCGCAGATACCTCAGCACATTTTCGACGAAATGAGCCACTTCTTCAAAGTCTATAAGCAGCTTGAGGGCAAGGAATCGGCAACCGACGTCAATGAGGTCTGCGGTGTTGACAAAGCGAAGAAGATCATCGCCAAGGCTATTGACGGATATATCGAGAGCTTTTGCAAATAATTTCCCGAAATTCGAAATTCGGTCTTGACAGATTAAAATTTTGGTGTTATATTGTATATATTGAAACCGATGAAGCGGAGATAAAGGCAGTTAAGGCCTCACAGAGAGCTCGGGGTGCTGGGAGCCGGGCAGGAACCGAATTGTCAAATGGACCGTCGAGGGTGCAGTGAAATGCGAAAGCAAATTATTCTGCAACGTGTGGGCATACGTAAGTTGCCGGGAGTATGCTTGTACTCTTAAAGTGCGTGTTTTACACGAATCAAGGTGGCACCGCGGATAATTCGTTTATTCGTCCTTGGCAGTATTTCTGCCGAGGACTTTTTATTTTTCTTAAGGAGGCAACCTTATGATACTGTTAAAAGAACGATGGCGACACTCACTTTGATATTCTGAAAAAATACTGTACTGATTTAACGGAGGAATAAAAAAATGAACTTTAACGGAATTGATTTTGATACTTACTTAAAAAACTACCCCGACAACAATGGCTATTTCGGAAAATACGGCGGAGCATATGTCTCCGACGAGCTTAAAAAGGCCATGCACGAGATCGACGAGGCTTATTTCACTATTGCGAAATCTTCGAAATTCGTCAGTGAGCTGCGCCGTATCCGCAAGGAATTTCAGGGCAGACCCACGCCTGTTTCTTACCTCGAAAGACTGTCGGGAAAGCTCGGCAATGTTCAGCTTTATGTAAAGCGTGAAGACCTTAACCATACCGGAGCGCATAAGCTCAACCACTGTATGGGCGAAGCTCTGCTTGCAAAGTATATGGGCAAGAAGAAGGTCATCGCCGAGACCGGTGCGGGACAGCACGGTGTTGCATTGGCTACCGCCGCCGCTTATTTCGGACTCGAGTGCGACATTTATATGGGCTCGGTCGACATTAAAAAGCAGGCTCCGAACGTTGCACGTATGAAAATTCTGGGTGCAAATGTTGTCGAGGTCAAAGAGGGTCTTGCAACACTTAAGGAGGCCGTTGATGCCGCTTTTGCCGCATACGCAAAGGAATATAAGGATTGTATTTACTGCATAGGCTCCGTTTTAGGCCCTCACCCGTTCCCGATGATAGTTCGCGATTTCCAGAGCGTTGTCGGTATCGAGGCAAGAGAACAGTTCCTCGGAATGACCGGTGAGCTGCCCGATGCTATTGTTGCCTGTGTCGGCGGCGGAAGTAATGCCGCAGGCTTTTTCTCGGGCTTCTTAAATGACCCCGTCGATATTTACGGAATTGAGCCGCTCGGCAGAGGTCCCAAGCTCGGCGACCACGCCGCAAGCCTCAAATACGGCACCGAGGGTATAATGCACGGCTTCAACAGCATTATGCTCAAGGATGAAAACGGTGATCCGGCTCCCGTTTACTCGGTCGCTTCGGGACTTGACTATCCCTCCTCGGGACCCGAGCACGCCTTCCTTCGCGATTTGGGACGTGTCAAGTATGACGTTGTCGACGATGAGGAGACCATTGATGCCTTCTTCGAGCTTTCACGTATGGAGGGTATCATTCCGGCTATCGAAAGCTCCCACGCCGTCGCTTATGCGATAAAGCTCGCAAAGCAGATGGATCACGGCTCGGTGCTCATTAACCTCTCGGGCAGAGGCGATAAGGATATGGATTATATCATCGAGCATTACGGAATACGCTGACGGTTTTACCTTTTCACTAAAAACTGTCAAGGAAGCTACACAATAATTTGCGGTTTTACCGTTGACAATACGCAATAACTTGTGTATAATATGCGTACAGCATTTATATGATTGACGGCTTCGGCAATATTTACCGATTGAATGTAAATGATTGCCGACCGTTTGGGCAGATCAGTTTAGGCTGGTTTGCTCTTTACTGTTTTGGAGGTTTGTATGGAACATAAGAATTGGAATGGATTTAAGTCGGGAAAATGGCAGAACGAGATAAACGTTCGCAATTTTATTCAGTCGAACTATACCGAGTATAAGGGCGACCACGCTTTTTTGGCCGGTGCTACCGACCGAACCAAGGCTTTGATGAAAAAGCTTGAGGATCTTTTTAAGCTTGAACGTCAGTTCGGCGGCGTGCTCGATATTGATACCGCTACCGTATCCTCGCTCACCGCATATTCCCCGGGATATATTGATAAGGAAAACGAAATTATCGTCGGAATGCAGACCAACCGTCCCTTAAAGCGCGGCGTCAATCCGTTCGGCGGTATCAGAATGGCACGTCAGGCCTGTGAGGCATACGGCTATAAGCTTTCGGATAAGATCGAGGACGAGTTCCGCTATCGCACTACACATAACGACGGTGTTTTCAGAGCTTATACCGACGAAATGCGTCAGGCAAGAAAGTGCCACGTTATAACCGGCCTTCCCGATGCCTACGGAAGAGGAAGAATTATCGGTGACTATCGCCGTGTTGCTCTTTACGGCGTGGACAAGCTTATCGATGAAAAGAAGAAGGATAAGGCCGCTTTGGCGGATAAGGCCTTCGATACCGCCACAATAAGACTTGACGAGGAGCTTTTCCGTCAGATCGCTTTCTTGGGCTATCTTAAGGAAATGGCCGAAATGTACGGCTTTGATATAAGTCAGCCTGCCGAGAATGCACGCGAGGCTATACAGTGGACGTATTTTGCATACCTTGCCGCTATCAAGGAGCAGAACGGTGCCGCAATGTCACTCGGACGTACAAGCACCTTCTTCGATATTTATATCGAGCGTGACATTCAAAACGGAACCCTGACCGAAGAGGGCGCACAGGAGCTTATGGATGACTTCGTTATGAAGCTTCGTATAGCACGTCACTTAAGAACTCCCGAATATAACGACCTGTTCGGCGGCGACCCGATGTGGATCACCGAGGCCGTCGGCGGTATGGGTGAGGACGGAAGAACTCTTGTCACCAAAAACAGCTTCCGTGTTCTCAACACTCTCTATACACTCGGTTCTTCGCCCGAGCCGAACCTTACCGTGCTTTGGTCTAACGCTTTGCCCGAGGGCTTTAAAAAGTACTGTGCAAAGGTTTCCTGCGACACCGACTCTATCCAGTATGAGAACGATGACGTTATGCGTCCGATCTACGGCGACGATTATGCAATCGCCTGCTGCGTTTCGGCAATGAAGGTCGGCAAGCAGATGCAGTTCTTCGGTGCACGCTGCAACTTGGCAAAGCTTTTGCTCATTGCCATCAACGGCGGTTACGATACCACAAGCGGTATGAAGATCGGACCGCAAATGCCTGTGCTTTCGGGCGATAAGCTCGATTTCGACGAGGTAATGGAGCGTTACGCCATTTATATTGAGTGGTTGGCAAAGCTTTATGTCAATACGATGAATATCATTCATTATATGCACGATAAGTATGCGTATGAGAAGATACAGATGGCTCTTCACGATACCGAGGTAGAACGCTTTATGGCCTTCGGTGTTGCGGGACTTTCGGTCGTTGCCGATTCCTTAAGCGCCGTAAAATACGCCAACGTCGCTCCCATTAAGAATGATGAAGGCTATATCACCGATTTCAACACCGTCGGCGATTTCCCGAAATACGGAAACGACGATGACCGTGTCGATCTCATCGCGAAGGATCTTACCCACCGTATGATCACCGAGCTCCGCAAGACCCCGACCTACCGTCATTCGATACACACACTGTCGGTGCTCACTATCACCTCCAACGTTATGTACGGCCGCCATACCGGTGCTACCCCCGACGGAAGAAAGGCTTCAGCACCCTTTGCACCCGGTGCCAACCCGATGCACAACCGTGAGGAGAACGGTGCCTTGGCATCGCTCAACTCGGTCGCGAAGCTCAGCTATGACGATTGCCGTGACGGCATTTCCAATACCTTCTCGATCACACCCGAGACCCTCGGACGTGACGAGGATGAGCGTGTCGGTAATTTGGTTTCCATCCTTGACGGATATTTTGCCAAAAAGGCTCACCATATCAATGTCAATGTCCTTAACCGCGAGACCTTGGTGAAGGCTTATGAGGATCCCGAGGCATACCCCAACCTTACCATACGTGTTTCGGGCTATGCCGTCAACTTCCATAAGCTTTCACGTGCTCAGCAGCGCGAGGTCATAAGCCGTACCTTCCACACCTCCTTATGATAGGAAGGGTACATTCTATCCAAAGCCTCGGCACGCTTGACGGCCCAGGAGTTCGCTTTGTGGTTTTTATGCAGGGCTGTAACTTGCGCTGCGGTTGCTGTCACAATCCCGATACATGGGGAAGCGGCGGTGCCGAGTATGAACCGAAAGCGATAGCCGAAAAGGCGGTAAGGTATAAGGAATATTTCGGAAAGGACGGCGGCATAACCGTTTCGGGCGGTGAACCGCTCTTGCAGACCGAATTTGTAACCGAGCTTTTCAAAGAGTGCAAGGCTTTGGGGATAAACACCTGCCTCGACACCTCGGGAAGCATCATCACCAATAAAACGGAAGAATTGCTTGAATTTACCGACCGGGTGCTTTTGGATATAAAGTACACTTCGGAAGAAGGGTACGAAAAATATGTCGGTTGCGGTTTGTCGGAGGTTCTGCGCTTTTTGAAGCTTCTCGAAAAGCACGAAATACCGACAACGCTGAGACAGGTCATCATTCCGACACTTAACGATGATGAGAATAATGCTTTAAGGCTCAAAACGATAGCCGACGGTCACAAGTGTGTCGATAAAATCGAGCTTTTGCCGTTCAGAAAGCTTTGCTCGGTGAAGTATGATTCGCTCGGAATAGAGTTCCCGTTCAAAAATCTGCCCGAGCCAGGTGCCGAAGCGATGAAACATCTCGAAAGCTTGATCAAATGATTTTAAACATCCGAAGTCTCTTCGGATGTTTTTCTTTGCCGATACTTGACTTAAAGAGGATATTTTTGTATAATTCTGTTTGTAATTAAATTTTAGGGTGATCGAGTGGAAAAAATAGTAAATGCTTTCGAAAAAATAATAGGCGGCGTCAACGATGCGATGTACAGCTATCTCTTGATAATCGTTTTGCTGATCGGCGGAATATACTTCACCGTCAGGACACGCTTTGTTCAGTTCAGAGGTATTAAGGAGCAGTTCCGTGCCGTTTCGGAAAAGAACAGCGGTACCGGCGTTTCGTCCTTTCAGGCACTTATGGTGTCGACCGCCTCACGTGTCGGAACGGGCAACATAATCGGTGTATCAACGGCGCTTTGCATGGGCGGCTTCGGCTCAGTTTTTTGGATGTGGGTGATCGCCGTTATCGGCAGTGCCTCGGCCTTTGTCGAAAGCACGCTTGCACAGATATTTAAAAAACGCGGAAAAGACGGCATCGTCGGCGGTCCGGCGTATTATATCGAAGCACTTATGAAAAAGCGCCGGCTTGCGGCGGTGTTTGCGGTTTTCCTCATAATAACCTACGGAATAGGCTTTAATATGCTGGCTTCGTATAATCTTCAGTCTACCTTCGAGGCATATAGCTTTTATAATGAAAAATACACCGCATGGATAATCGGAATTATCGTCGCATTGGCGGTCGGATACTGTATTTTCGGCGGCGGCAAGCGTGTCGTTAAGGCAACAAGCCTGCTTGTTCCCATAATGGGCTTGGCGTATGTTTTGATGGCATTTGTCGTGATATTTATGAATATCAAGGTGTTGCCCGGAGTTTTCAAAACGATTTTCTCCGAAGCCTTCGACCTGAAGGCGATTTTCGGCGGCTTCTCCGGCTCCTGCGTTATGTACGGAATAAAAAGAGGCCTATTCTCCAACGAAGCCGGTGTCGGCTCTGCACCCAACGCTTCGGCCTCGGCCGATGTAAGCCACCCTGCAAAGCAGGGCTTGGTACAGGTGCTTTCGGTCTTTATCGACACACTTGTCATATGCTCGGCAACTGCGTTTATGTGTATGTGTTCGGGAGTCGAGCCCTCGGTCGAGCTTTCGGGTGCTATGTACATCCAAGAATCTCTTAAGATGAGCTTGGGCTCCTTCGGACCCGTTTTTATAACCGTTGCGATGATAATGTTCGCTTTTACGACCCTGCTCGGCAATCTGTTTTATGTCGATCAGTGTATAGCCTATCTTGTCGGACACTCGCCGTCAAAGGGATTTATGCTCATATACCGTGCGGCCGCGGTTGCCGTAATAGCACTCGGCGCAGGCCTTTCGGCCGATATGCTTTGGAATATCGCCGATGTCACTATGGGTCTTATGACACTTATAAATATGCCGGTCATAGCCGTGCTCGGAAAATATGCCTTTGCGGCCCTGCGTGACTATGAATCGCAAAGGAAGCTCGGCAAGGATCCCGAATTTAAAGCGAAAAACATCGGTCTGCCTTATAAAACCGATTATTGGAATTGATTTTCAACTCGCCGAACCCGATGCTCGGCGAGTTCTGTTTAGGAGAATTTATATGAAACTGCTTATGCATACCTGCTGTGCTCCGTGCTCGATAATGTGCATCGACACTCTTCGCAAAGAGGAGATCGAGCCGGTGCTTTTTTGGTATAATCCGAATATTCACCCGATGAAGGAATACAAAATGCGTAAAAATACGCTTGTAGATTATGCACGCTCGATAAATTGCAGGCTGCTTATCGAAAACGAGTACGGCTTGAGAAAATTTATCGAGGGAATATATCCCGATTTCGATAACCGCTGCGGCTTTTGCTATGAGAGCAGACTGATGAAAACGGCCGAATTTGCCGCCGAAAACGGCTTTGATGCCATAACCTCGACACTGTTTGTAAGTCCGTATCAAAATCACGAGCTCTTGAGAAAAACCGCCGAGGAAGCGGCAAACCGATATAACGTTGAGTTTTTCTACCGTGACTTCAGACCATACTTCAAAGAAGGACAGGAAAAGGCACGGGAGCTTGGACTTTATATGCAGAAATACTGCGGATGTGTTTTCAGTGAGGAGGACCGTTACAGAAAACGCAAATAATGTATTTATTTTCGCTTTGAGGCATACCTTTATTATAAAAGAAATAAAGGAGAAGTCTTATGAAGATCAAAGCGATACTGTTATGTGTGGTGGTTATGCTTACTTTGGCGGTGCCGTGCCGTGCATCGGAGGGAGAATCCGAAGCACCGCCGCCGTCGTTGGTCACCGAGTACTATTCGCACGAGCTTACCGATCCGCCGGTTTTCGATGCGACCGAAACTGCGGCCGGCGTTGAAAATCTTAATATCTCCGCCAAGGCCTGCATTTTGATGGAGGTCACAACGGGCGAGGTGCTCTATGAAAATGAGAGCCATATCAAGCTTTCGCCTGCTTCGATAACCAAAATAATGTCGTTGCTTCTGACGGTCGAGGCGATAGAATCGGGTCAGCTGTCGGTCGATACCGTGCTTGCGGCAAGTCCATATGCCTGTTCTATGGGCGGCTCACAGATATGGCTCGAGCCGGGCGAGAAAATGACTGTCGACGAGCTTTTAAAGGCCGCCGTTATCGGAAGTGCCAACGATGCGACGGTCGTGCTCGGCGAGGCGATAGCCGGAAGCGAGGAGGGCTTTGTCGCAATGATGAATGAGAGAGCGGCAGAGCTCGGTATGAACGACACCCATTTTGTCAATTGCACGGGCCTCGATGCAGACGGCCATTTGACGAGCGCATACGATGTTGCCGTAATGTCACGTGAACTGATAAAGCATAGCCTGATAACCGAATACTCAACCGTTTGGATGGACTCACTGCGTGAGGGAAGCTCGGAGCTTGTCAATACCAACAAGCTTGTAAGGTACTATGAAGGGTGTACAGGGCTTAAAACCGGTACGACCTCTAAGGCCGGAGCCTGCCTTTCGGCAACGGCCGAGCGTGACGGACTGAAGCTTGTTGCGGTGGTTATGGGAGCCTCTGACAGTAATAACCGCTTCAACGGTGCAAGAAAGCTCCTTGACTTCGGCTTTGCGAATTGGAGCTGTATCACCGTGACCTCGGATCCCGAACAGCTTCACGACATTCCCGTTACCGGCGGACTTTCGGATCACGTTTCGGTTGAATGCCGTGAAAGAAAAAGCTTTCTTGTCGAAAAATCAAAGGTCAAAACGCTTTGCCTCACGACCGAGCTTTCAGAGGCCTTGAAGGCACCGGTCGAAGAAGGAAGCACCGTCGGAGTTACACGAGTTTTCGTCGACGGACGTGAGATCGGAACCGTTTCGGTCACAGCCGCAGACGGTGTTCGGGAGCTGACTTTCGGCAGAATGTTAAAAATTTTACTGAAAAACGTATTTTGTGTGTAAACTTTTTTAAAATACAGTTGAAAAATTCAAAGCTTTATTGTATAATAATAACAAATAAACGGATGTTTCGGCTTTTAAGACGGCCGGGAACCGTTTTAAGGCAATATTGCTGAAAGGAAGTTTCATATGTCTATCAAGTTTAAAGACGGCTATGCCGCAGAATTTTTGGCCGAGGATGACTATGCCGGTATTAAGGCTCATGTCTCGACCGCTCATAAAATGCTTCTCGACCGTTCGGGTCTCGGAAACGACTTTTTGGGTTGGGTCGACCTTCCCGTTGATTACGACAAGGAAGAGTTTGCGAGAATAAAGAAATCCGCCGAAAAGATCATTTCCGACACCGACGTGTTTATCGTTATAGGTATCGGCGGCTCCTATCTCGGCGCACGTGCCGCAATCGAGTTCCTTAAGTCACCTCTCTACAACAACCTTCCCAAGAATACACCCGACATCTATTTCGCGGGTAACAGCATAAGCGGCTCCGCAGTGCAGGATCTCCTGGCTATCTGTGAGGGCAAGCGTGTTTCGGTCAACGTTATTTCCAAATCGGGAACAACCACCGAGCCGGCTATCGCTTTCAGAATTTTCAGAGAATATCTCGAAAACCGTTACGGCCATGAAGAGGCTGTTAAGCGTATTTACTGCACGACCGATAAAGCAAGAGGCACCTTGAAGCAGCTTGCCGACGAGCAGGGCTATGAGTCCTTCGTCGTTCCCGACGATGTCGGCGGACGTTTCTCGGTACTCACCGCTGTCGGACTTTTGCCGATCGCCGTTGCCGGTGCCGATATCGATGCTTTGATGAAGGGCGCCGCAGCCGCACGTGAGGACTATGCGATCGACGATATCGAAAAGAACGATTGCTACAAGTACGCCGCACTCAGAAATTGCTTCTATCGCAAGGGCAAAGAGGTTGAACTCTTGGTTTCCTATGAGCCGAGATTCACAATGATGTCCGAGTGGTTCAAGCAGCTCTACGGCGAGAGCGAAGGCAAGGACGGCAAGGGTCTGTTCCCGGCCTCTGTTACCTTCTCGACCGACCTCCATTCTATGGGTCAGTACATACAGGACGGCCGCAGACTTATGTTCGAAACCGTTGTTACCATCGGTGACTGCGGATCGGATACCGTTATTAAAGAGGACGAAAAGAACGGCGACGGACTTAATTTCCTTGCCGGAAAACTGATGTCCTTTGTCAACCGAAAGGCCTTTGAGGGCACCGTTCTCGCTCATACCGACGGCGGAGTTCCCAACCTTGTCATCGAGGTTGAAAAGGCCGATGAGGAAAACCTCGGCAGACTCATCTACTTCTTCGAAAAGGCCTGCGCTATTTCGGGATATATGCTCGGCGTAAATCCGTTCAATCAGCCCGGTGTCGAAAGCTATAAGAAGAATATGTTCGCAATGCTCGGCAAGCCCGGCTATGAAGAGCAGAAGGCCGCTTTGGAGGCAAGAATAAAATAAAGGAATCTACCGCTCAGGCGGTGAAAATATAAAGGAGTTGTTTCTATGTTAAAACTCATCATCGGTAAAAAGGGAAGCGGAAAGACCAAGAAGCTGATCGACGCGGTTACGGCTGCGGCAGATGCCTCCAATGGTAACGTTGTTTGCATCGAAAAAAGCTCTACTCTTACTTTAAATATCACTCACCGTGTACGTCTTGTTGACACCGACCATTACGAGATTTCGGGATATGATGCATTTTACGGCTTCATTTCGGGAATTTGTGCCGGAAACTATGACGTTACCCACATCGGTATTGACGCCGTCCTTCGTATTTGCGACAGAGATTATGCCGCTTTGGAAAGCTTCTTGAAGAAGCTCGATGCTCTTTCGAAGGATGCCAACACCGACTTCATCCTCACTGTTTCGGCCGAAAAGGAAGAGCTTCCCAAGGAGATCTTCGATTTCGCAGAGGAGCTTTGATCTGAACTGTTGCCGCCGTTGACTGCTGTCTGACGGCGGCTTTCTGAATTGATTAGGTTTTATTTTTCGCAAATGCGATAAAATCGACCGATTTGGATCGAAAAATCATAAAACTTATAAATTAAGGCTTGACAAAAAGGCTAACGGTATATATAATAATCTGTGTGACAATTTGAGGTGAGTGGTATGGTTCTTGATTTAAGGTCACTTTTTGTAAATGACGGCGAGAGTCTTCCGCTCGATTGCAGGTTCGATATGAGCGAGGTTGATTTCTTCGGTCAGTGTCCCCTTAAGACTCCGGTTCACGCCGTGGGTCGGGTATACAGTCGTGCCGGCATTGTAACACTATCGGTTGAGTGCAGATGTGAATACACCGCTCCGTGTGACCGTTGCGGTAATACGACGGTGAAGGTCTACACAGTCCCGATAGAGCGTGTTCTTGTCAGCCAGCTTGAAAATGACGAGAACGACGAGATAATCCTGCTGCAGGATTTCAAGCTTGATTTTTACGAGCTTGTTTTCACCGAGGTGGTTTTGGCTATGCCGAACAAGCACCTGTGCAGTGAGGATTGCAAAGGGCTTTGCCAAGTATGCGGAAAAAATCTGAACGACGGCCCGTGCGGTTGTGCTACCAAGTCGGTTGATCCGCGTTTATCGGCATTGTCCAAGCTGTTGGAAAATTAACGATTTAGTTTAAGGAGGCGCTGAAAATGGCAGTACCGAAGAGAAAAACATCCAAAGCCAGAAAGAACAAAAGACGTTCTGCTGTCTGGAAAATGAGTGCTCCGACACTTGTAAAGTGCAACCACTGCGGCGAGTATAAGAGACCTCACAGAGTTTGCCCGGCTTGCGGTTATTATAACGATCGCGAAGTAATAAAGGTTGAAGCTTAATTGCAAGAGGGAAGGAGTTATCCTTCCCTCTTTTTTTAAAACACGAAAAGGAGGTTTTGGAATTGTCGGTCGCAATTAAGGACGTCACTAAAGGCTCACCTGCCGATAAGGTCGGCATAAAGCCGCTTGAAGTACTGTTGAGCTTAAACGGAAATGAAATAGTCGACGTGCTCGACTACCGCTTTTATCAAAATGAGCGTGTGATCGCGGTCGAGCTTATGGGTCAAGACGGCGAAAAGCGCAGCGTCACCGTCAAAAAGGACGAATACGGCGAGCTCGGTCTCGAATTCGAGACATATCTTATGGATAAACAGCATTCCTGCCGCAATAAATGCATCTTCTGCTTTATCAACCAGCTCCCGAAGGGACTCAGAGAGTCGCTTTATTTTAAGGATGACGATTCGAGAATGTCATTCCTTTTCGGAAATTATATCACACTTACAAATCTTACCGAGCACGAGCTTGAAAGAATAATCAAGCTCCATATAAGCCCGATAAATGTGTCGGTGCACACGACCGACCCCGAGCTTCGTGTGAAGATGATGGGTAACCGCTTTGCAGGCGAGTCGCTAAAGGCACTGTGGCGCCTTTGCGAGGCTGGAATAAAGGTCAACTGTCAGCTTGTGCTTTGCCCGGGTTGGAACGACGGAGCCGCCCTCGAAAAGAGCCTTTGCGACCTTATAAAATATCCTTCGGTCGCAAGCATCGCCTGTGTTCCGGTCGGACTTACCGCTTTCAGAGAGGGACTTTGCAAATTGGAACCCTTTAACGAAGTGACCGCAGGTGCCGTTATCGACATTACCGAGCGTATTGGTGAACGGACGGTCGAGCTTTACGGCGAGCGCCGTGTATTTGCCTCGGATGAGTTCTATATCGAAGCGAAGAGACCGTTGCCCGATGCTTCGTTTTACGGCGATTTTTCTCAGCTCGAAAACGGAGTCGGTATGTGGGCAATGCTCGAGTCCGAATGTGAGGAGGCAGTCGACGATTTCGATCCGCCGGAGCTTGAACGCAGACTCACCCTCATAACCGGCGAGTCGGCATATGCTTTGTTGGCAAATATTGTTGACAAAACCGAAAGAAAATGGCATAATTTAAAATGTGAAGTCATTCCGATCAAAAACAACTTTTTCGGCGGTCATATAACCGTCACGGGTCTTTTGACGGGTACGGATATAATAGCTCAGCTAAAGGGCAGGGAGCTCGGCAGTGAACTGCTGATATCCTCGTCTACCCTAAGACATGAGCGTGATATGTTCCTTGACAGTGTCACTGTTGAGGAGGTCGAACAGGCACTTAACGTAAAACTGCGTGTTGTCGACAGTGACGGATGGGCGTTAATGGCGGCACTAAGCGGCAATGAATAGGAGGAAGCGACTTGGCAAAACCCGTAGTAGCGGTGGTCGGACGTCCGAACGTCGGAAAATCGACCCTGTTTAACAAGCTTATCGGCCGAAGACTTTCTATCGTCGACGATACACCGGGTGTCACCCGTGACCGTATTTTCGGTGATGCGGAATGGCTCGGAAAGAATTTTATGCTCATCGACACAGGCGGTATCGAGCCTAAAACCGATGATATAATTCTCAAAAAAATGCGCGCACAGGCCGAGCTCGCAATAGATACCGCTTCGGTCATCATTTTTGTTACCGATTTGAAAAGCGGTGTCACGGCTTCGGATAAAGAGGTGGCCGCAATGCTTCAAAAGAGCGGAAAGCCGGTGGTGCTTTGCGTTAATAAGTGTGACCGTCCGGGTGATCTCCCTATGGAGTATTATGAGTTTTACAATCTCGGACTCGGCGACCCCGTTGCGGTGTCGAGCGTTCACGGTCACGGCACGGGCGATCTGCTCGACCGTGTGTTTGAGCATATTCCCGAAACGGATTTCGCCGAAGAGGATGACGACGTTATAAACGTTGCCGTCATCGGCAAGCCGAATGCGGGAAAATCCTCTCTTATCAACAGCATCAGCGGAGAAGAGCGTGTTATCGTTTCGGATATTGCCGGAACGACACGTGATGCCATTGACACACTTGTCGAGGTGGGCGGACAGAAGTATAACTTCACCGATACCGCCGGTATCCGCCGCAAATCCAAGGTCGATGACGATATCGAAAAATACAGTGTTATGCGTGCGAAAATGGCGGTTGAGAGAGCCGACGTTTGTGTCATTATGATCGATGCCACCGAGGGCTTCACCGAACAGGATTCCAAGGTCGCGGGCCTTGCAATGGAACAGGGAAAGGCCGCAATAATCGCAGTTAATAAGTGGGATATTGTCGAAAAAGACGGCAAAACAATGGACAGTATGAGAAAATCCCTTATGCAGGATTTTTCCTTTATGCCGTATGCGCCGATAATCTTCGTTTCGGCCAAAACCGGTCAAAGGGTCGACCGTCTGTTCGAGCTTATAAAGTTTGTATATTCTCAGAATACCATGCGTATTTCCACGGGTATGCTGAATGACGTGCTGGCTGAGGCTACCGCACGTGTACAGCCGCCCTCGGATAAGGGTAAGCGCCTGAAGATATACTATATGACTCAGGCTTCGACCAAGCCGCCGACATTTGTTTTCTTCTGCAACCGTGAGGAGCTGTTCCATTTTTCTTATCAAAGATACCTTGAAAATCAGATACGCTCTACCTTCGGTCTTGAGGGAACGCCCGTGCGCTTCGTGATTCGTGAGCGCGGAGACGGAAAAACAAAAGCCTGACGGCTTTACACGAAACGCGAAAAGGAGTTTTTTACAATGGCGTGGTTTGCTTTCGTTGCTTTGCTTTGCGGCTCATATCTTTTGGGAAGCGTGAGCGGAGCGGTCGTTATATCCGGGCTTATCGGACATAAGGACGTAAGAAACGAGGGAAGCGGTAACGCAGGTATGACAAATATGCTGCGTGTAATGGGCATAGGCCCCGGAATACTGACCTTCGTTATAGACATACTAAAGGGTGTGCTGCCCTGCCTTATCGCAAAGCTTTGGCTTTTGCCTTATATCTACGGCGAGATAGGTATGTCGTTTTTAAGACCGGAATATGCCGTTTATTATGTCGGCTTTTGTTGTCTTGTTGGTCATATTTATCCCTTGTTCTTCGGCTTTAAGGGCGGAAAGGGCGTTTCGACAACACTCGGTGTCGGTGTGGTTTGCTGTCCGTGGGTGGCACTTGTCGCACTCGGTATATTTATTGTTGTGTTTGCTCTTACAAGGATCGTGTCGGCAAGTTCTATCACGGCTGCCGCTTCGCTTCCGTTTTTGAATATCGCATTCGCCGTAAGGCTTGACGGTGAGCCGTATGCCGTGCTAATCCAATGCTTGCTTGCCGCAGTGTTGTCACTTAACATTATCATCAGCCACCGAAGCAATATCGGCCGCTTGATGAGAGGCGAGGAGAAAAAGCTTACCATAAAGAAGAATAAGGAGTCTTAAAAATGCTTAAAATCAGTGTTTTGGGCTCGGGCGGCTGGGGAATCGCACTTGCCAAGCACGCCTTTGAAAACGGCCACAAGGTCATACTTTGGACACCGTTTGACTCGGAAGCCGAGATGCTTTCCGAAAAGCGCGAAAGCGAAAAGCTTTTGAAGGGAGTTAAAATTCCCGAGGAGATCGAAATAACCACCGATATTTCAAACGCTTCGGGCTCGGATATAGTGATAATCGCCACTCCGTCCTTTGCGGTCAGAGAAACCGCGGCGAGACTGAAAACCGTTGATTGCGATGTTGTCGTAAACGTTGCAAAGGGCTTCGAAAAGGACAGTATGAAGCTCTTGTCCGAGGTCATTGCCGAGGAGCTTCCCGATAAAAGCATAGTCGCTCTTTCCGGCCCCTCGCACGCCGAAGAGGTGGCACGACGTGTTCCAACAACGGTCGTTGCGGCTTCACGCTCGACCGAAACCGCCGAGTTTGTTCAAAAAGCCCTCATAAGCTCCGATTTCAGAATTTATACCAACCGTGATGTGACGGGGGTTGAGATCGGCGGAGCGCTCAAAAACGTCATCGCCGTTTGTGCCGGTATCGAAAACGGACTGAAGGTCGGTGACAACACTAGGGCCGCACTTATGACAAGAGGCTTGGCCGAAACGGCAAGACTCGGTGTTGCGATGGGTGCTAATTCGGAAACCTTTATGGGACTTTCGGGACTCGGCGATCTTATCGTCACCTGTATGTCGGAGCATAGCCGAAACAATCGCTTCGGCAATCTTATCGGAAAAGGCATTCCCGTAAAAGAGGCGTTGGCCGAGGTCGGCACCGTTGAGGGCTACTATGCCTGCGACATCGTCGTGAAGCTCGCCGAAAAGTATAATGTCGATATGCCGATAACATCTCAGTGTCACAAAATACTTTACGGGGGAGATACTCCGCGCGATGCGATAATCAACCTTATGACAAGACCCGGCAGGACCGAAGAGCCTCTTTGGGTAAGATCTTGATATTAAAGCGACGGTTTGTCCGTCGCTTTTTGCTTTGTGAAACGGTATATTGTCACACTGACTAAAATTACCGCCCCTTTCTTCGATTATTCGTACAAATGACCGTTGCGGAAAATCTCCTTATGTGGTATATTTATTGACGGTTTTTGTCGAAAGGAACGTGAAATCAAGTGAAAGAATTTTATTTGAAACCGAAGATTTTTTCGTCGCTCAAGGGATATAACGGTAAAAAATTCCTTGACGACCTCATTGCGGGCGTGATCGTTGCGATAATTGCCCTTCCGTTGTCGATCGCCTTGGCACTTGCTTCGGGTGCCGAGCCTCAGCAGGGTATCTATACCGCTATATTCGCAGGCTTTGCCGTTGCCCTTTTCGGCGGAAGCTGTATCCAAATAGCAGGACCCACCGCCGCATTTGCCACGATAGTTGCAGGAATTATTGCCTCCAAGGGTGCAGAGGGACTCATCATCTCAACGCTTATGGCAGGTGTAATGCTTATCATAATGGGCATTTGCAAGGTCGGTGTGCTGATTAAATATGTTCCGGCTACCATAACCACCGGCTTTACCTCCGGAATTGCCGTAACCATACTTGTCGGTCAAATCAAGGATTTTTTCGGCATAAAATATGCCTCGGGTGTTTCTCCCATCGAGACCTTTGACAAAATCAAGGCCAACTTGGATTATTTTTCGACCGCAAGCTGGAAGGCACTGCTTGTCGGAATTGTCTGCCTTGCGATTTTGATTATTTATCCTAAATTCGAAAAGAGGGTTCCGCCCTCTCTTATCGCCGTTGTTGTCGGAGTGCTGATGGTGAAGTTCATTCCCGGCATCGACGACGGAGTTTACACCATCGGTGAGCTTTATAAAAACATTCCCTCGGGATTCCCCGAGTTTAAGCTGTCGGGCATTTCGTTCACAGCCGAAAAGCTTATTTCGGCGGTTCCCGATGCCTTTACGATTGCGGTGCTTGCCGCTATAGAATCGCTGCTTTCCTGCGTTGTCGCCGATAAAATGGTGAATTCAAAGCATAATCCCAATGCCGAGCTTGCGGCACAGGGTATCGGAAACATTCTTTCGGTAATGTTCGGCGGTATCCCTGCAACGGGTGCGATCGCAAGAACCGCCGCCAACGCAAAGAACGGCGGACGCACTCCCATAGCAGGAATCGTTCATGCGGTTGTATTGCTGCTTGTACTTCTGTTCCTTATGCCATACGCAGCGCTTATCCCGATGCCCACAATTGCGGCGATACTCTTTATGGTCGCCTATAATATGTGTGAGTGGAGAGGCTTCGTTAAGATTTGCAAGACCTCAAAAGCAACCGAGATAATCGTCCTTGCGGTGACCTTTATACTCACCGTCGTGTTCGACCTTGTTGTTGCGATCGGTGTTGGACTTGCACTTTACATTATTTTCACACTTGTCGGAAAATACGTAAAGAAGTCGGATATTAAGGCTTAAAAATATCAATATGTAAAACGGTAGGCTCGGGTCATTCCCGAGCTTACCGTTTTTCTTATACCGTGCCGGTTATAACGACGGTGGCGGTGCCGGGAGAGGTTACCCAAGCGCCGTCGGCCGATTGAGTGTAGGTTGCACTCGGAACCGTGATGACTCCAGCAACGGTGGAAAATACACCGGTCGTACTGTCATAGGTGTACTGTGTGCCTGCGGTAAGAGCGGTTCCGTTGAGAGTGACGGTGATGTCACGCAAAACAGGAGCGAAGGTGTCGCTGAGGACGACATTCTCGGCAGCATCTGCTGCGGCGTTTCCGCTGTTTCCGATGACAAAGGTGTAGCTGAGCTGCTCGTTTTCGGCAACCGCAGAGGGGCTCAAGGCTTTGTTTATTCCGAGCACGGCTCGGTTGGCCACAGTGACGGTCTCGTTGACGGTTATGGGTGTCGCAAGACCTGCGCCGCTGATTGCGGCGGAATTTGTGACCGTCGAGCCCGAGGCTGGCGGAGCGTATTCGGTAACGCTTGCCTTGTAGATGAGTACGGCGTTTCCGCCGGCAGGAACGCTTATTCCCGAGAATACGGTCGGAGGACCCGCTGTCACGGTTGGTGCGGTCGTGAGCACGCCGTTTATATAAAGCCTTACCGAGTCGGCCTCATACGAAAGGGGATAAAGCGTTGCGGTTCCGAGCGTGTATGCGCCCATATTGTCGCTCACCGAAATTCCGCCGAGTGCCGTGCTTCCGCTGTTGGTAAGCGATATCGCATAGGTTACACTGCCGTCCTTTTCATAGCTGCCGCCGACCGCGGTCTTTACGGCACTCAGGGTCTCAAGCAGTTCACCCGTAACGGTATTGGAATCGGTCGAGCCGCCGTTATAGCTCAAGGTGGCATAGTTGGTGAAAATTGCCATTTTTGTTTCTCCTTATTTGTTTGCGGATAGTGTTGTTTCTCAAAGCATTAAGACGGCGGAGCAAGCTCCTTGTCCGTCATTACATAATATTTCTGAACTCAAAAAATGTTCGTTGATTTGTTTTGAATTATTTGGCTTAAATAGCTTTTTTTACTTGAAAATATAAAATCACAATGTTATACTGAACTAAAGATACTATCGCTCGGACGGTATATGTTGGAGGTATATTATGTTTAATAAAAAAGCAGTTAATTTGGTGAATTTTGTCCGTGGCAGCAATCCGAGAGAGAAAGCAGACAGAGATCTTTATTCTCCCGTTGTCAACCAAATGGAGGTCAACCGTAAATACGGTCTTAAAAACACCTACTTGCTGCAGTATGATGCGATGATAAGAGACGACTTTGCCGAACTTTTCACGGAAGAGGTCAAAAAAGGCGATATCGAACTCGGTGTTTGGTTTGAAATGTGCCGTCAGCTTATCGAAAAGCTCGGAATGGAGTGGAGAGGCCGTGAGGGCTATGATTGGGACTGGCACGTCAATTGCGGATTTTTGCAGGGATATCAGCCCTGTGACCGTGAAAGAATAATCGATGAAGTGTTTGCAAAATTCAAGTCGCTTTTCGGTGATTACCCGAAGGTTGTCGGATCTTGGCTTCTTGATGCCCATTCGATGAATTATATGTGCGAAAAGTATGATATCAAGGCGTTCTGCATCTGCCGTGAGCAGTTCGGCGTTGATGCATATACCCTTTGGGGCGGATATTACAGCGGTGCATACTATGCTTCCAAGAAGAATATGCTTTGTCCTGCCGAAACACCCGAAAACACCATTCCGGCACCCGTTTTCAGAATGCTCGGTATCGACCCGATTTACGGCTACGATGAGCATAAGTTCGAGCCTCGCTTGGGCGGTTGCTATACCTTTGAGCCGGTTTGGACTCCGGGTAAAACGCCAGAGGTCGTCGCTTGGTATTTCGAACAGTATTTCAACAATCCCGTTATGAATTTCTCCGAGCTTACCACCGGTCAGGAAAACCCCTTCGGCTGGAACGGTATGCGTGACGGATATATTATGCAGGCAGAGGGTATGGCCGAATTGCAAAAGAAGGGCGTTTTGAGCGTTGACTTCCTCGGTGACACGGGCGAGGCCTTTAAAAAGGAATTCGACCGTACTCCGCCGAGTGTTCTGTTGGCCGAAAAGGATTGGTCGGATAACGGCATAAAATCCTATTGGTTCAGCTCTCAAAAGCTTCGTGCGAATCTGTTTTTGAACAAAGACCGTCTTATGTTCCGTGACATCGTCACCTATGACGAAAACTATGCCGAGCGCTATCTCGATAAGCCCTGTGAGAACTGGAGCGCCGTATACGACAATCTCCAAATCGTCGATTCGCGCATATGGGAAAAGGACGGCAAAAAGAGCGGACTGTTCTTCGAAGCTGCCGTCAAGAATATGTCGGCCGAGGTCGACGGTGAGGTGCTTTTCGCAAATATCGACTTCGAAAACGGCACTTCGGGACGTGTTTCGATAGACGAAAACGGAATTTATTT
>CAZWLH010000009.1:0-5777 GCA_964634675.1 uncultured Eubacteriales bacterium | reverse complement strand
ACTTCGAAAACGGCACTTCGGGACGTGTTTCGATAGACGAAAACGGAATTTATTTCGATAATTGCGGCGATCTTACACTTTGCTTCGGCGAACCGTCGGTATCGGTTGAAATTGACGGAGATGTTGTGAAGTTCGAGCATTTCGGAGTGAAATATTCGCTTATTATAAAGGCTTCCGATATTTGCACCGACGGTGACTCTTTGAAACTTAAAGGCGTAACTTCTTTGATACCGTCACTTGATTAAGGAGAAAACATATGCAGTCGTATTGGATTTGGAACTTCGGAGATTATGAAGTATTTCACACTAACCTTGTAAACTCACGGCGTCAGCAGTACGGAATGGATTACCCCGTGTTTTGGTGTGTTTTCCCGGTCGACCAAAAGGTCGTTTTCCGCTGTGACAGGGAAATAGAAAAAGACAGCACCGCAAAGCTTCATTTAAACGGCTTCGGCTACTTTAAAATAGACGGTAAGATGTACGGTGACGAAAAGACGGTTTCGATATCTAAGGGCAGCCACCGCTTTGAGATACACATTATGAACCTCAAAGGGCTCCCTGCCGCATATTTGGAAAGCGACGTTCTGCCGACCGACGGCGAGTGGTATACCTTAGGCGGCAAGAGAGAAAGAATACCCGTCGGATATGACAAAAAATATTCAAAGCCGTCCGATAACCCAGAGGTGTTCCCGTTCTCATACAAGACTTTTGAGCCGATTTCCGAAAAAAGCGTTAATGGCGGTGTGCTTTACGAATTTGAGCGTGAGCTTTACGGCTATCTCAATATTGAGGGACTTGACCCGAAGGCCTATGTTCACGTAAGCTACGGTGAGTCGGTCGAGGAGGCGCTTGATATAGAGTGGGCGGTAGTCCAAGAGGATATCGTCGGTTCGGCCGATTATAAGCTGAGACAGCGTGCTTTCCGCTATATTTTCATAACCGGCGGCGTGCCGTCAAAGGTTTATGCCGAGCTTGAGTATCAGGAGCTTAAGAACAAAGCCGAATTCAGATGTGACCGCGAGGATGTTAACAAAATATGGGAAATGTGCGCCTATACACTGCAAATAAATATGCGTGAGGTGCTGACCGAGGCCGTTAAGCGTGACCGCTGGCTTTGGGGCGGAGATGCATATCAGGCCTTTAAATTTGTCAAATATCTTTGCTCCAACACCGGCACCGTACGCCGAAGCCTTGTGGGACTGAGGGGCAAGGAGCCTCTTTTGGAACATATAAACACCATTACCGATTACAGCCTTTATTGGGTCATCGGTATGCTCGAATACTATGAAAACTACGGCGATTCCGACTTCCTTCGCAGTATGTACGAGCGTATAGTTTCTCTTATGGATTTCTGTGAGGGACGCGAGGACGAGAACGGCTTCATTATCGGAAAATACGCCGATTGGATATTCATAGACTGGTCGAAGATAGATAAAACGGGTGCTGTTTGCGCCGAGCAAATGCTTTATATTGCCGCCAACCGTGCAATGGCGAGAATTTCCGAGGTTTGCGGACAGGACGGCACAAAATATGTTGCCAAGGCAGAGGAGCTTACCGAAAAGGTCAACGAGTTTTATTGGAACGGCGAAAAGGGTGCCTTTATCGACAGCTTCCAATCGGGCAAGAACAATGTTACACGTCACGCAAATATTTTTGCGATAATGTACGGCATTGCGACCGACGAACAGCGTGACTCGATAGTCAAAAACGTTCTTAAGAACGACGGGATAACCAAAATCACTACGCCCTATTTCGAAGGCTATGAGCTTGACGTTATGGGTAAAATAGGCGATATCGACTATATTTACGATATGATAACGTCGTATTGGAAGGGTATGCTCGACCTCGGTGCTACGACGGTTTGGGAAGAGTACGACCCGAAGCTTTCGGGTGCCGAGCATTATGCGATGTACGGCGATAAGTTCCAAAAATCGCTCTGCCATGCCTGGGGCGCATCTCCGATCTATCTTTGCGGAAAATATTTCTTGGGCGTTACGGGAACAAAAGCCGGCTATGAGACCTTTGATGTTCGCCCGAGACTCGGTAAATTTAGGTTTATCGACGGCACAGTGCCGGTACGTGACGGCTTTGTAAAGGTCTTTCTCTCGGAAACAGAGCTTCGTGTTACGGCAAGTGTGTCGGGCGGAACACTTTATTGGGATGACAAGTTTTATACATTGGAGCCCGACCGTGAGACCGTTTTGAAGTTAAAATAAGCGTGTCGCTTTGTGCCCTCAAAAAAACGGAGCCTTTGCTATGTATGAAGAAATCAACTTTTTTACCGACGATGTCGATTCACTTCCGTTTATCGTTCAAATGTCCGGAATATCATATTGTGACGGCAGTTATTACATAAACCGCTCCGAGAGCAGGGTGGCCGTTATCGAGTATATCGAAAAGGGCACGGGAACCGTGCGGCTTGACGGCAGAGAATACACAGCCTCCGAGGGCGATGTTTATATTCTGCCGTCGGGACATTCGCACGAGTATTTTTCCTCTTCGTCCGACCCGTGGGTCAAAAAGTTCTTCAATATAAAGGGGACTCTTTTTGATGAGCTTCTCAGGCAGTATTCGCTTTACGAGGTCGGCGTTATTCGCAACTGCGACGTCAAAGCAACCTTTGATGAGATATACGCGATGACGAGCGGAGAGGTCGATTGGCGTGGGGAAGACGGCTTTTTTGATAAAATTGCGGTCAATATGCACCGGCTTTTGGCTGAAATAAGTCAGCTTACACGTGTCGGTTCCGGGTCGGACGAGCTTTTGAGGGTTAAGCATTATATCGATGCGAATTTGCAGAGAGTTATATCTAACGATGAGCTTTCGACTATGATCTTCCGCTCGAACGATTATCTCATAAAGAATTTTCGCCGCCGCTTTGGGCAAACGCCCTATTCCTATCAGCTTGACCGAAGGATACTTGCGGCCAAACGCTTTTTGCAATACACCCTGCTTCCCATAGGCTCGATCTCCGAGCGTGTCGGCTACCGTGACCAGCATTATTTTTCTTATCTTTTTAAGCAAAAATGCGGAGTTACGCCTATGGAATACAGAAAAACAAAAAAGGACCCCTAAAATCTTAAATAATTAGGTATATTTTGTTGAGCTTCTGCGATAAAATTAAAGCTATATTAAGCTTTGGGAGTGATATTATGTATCAGCTTGCTGTTGATATCGGTGCTTCGAGCGGACGTCACATTTTGGGTTGGCTCGAAAACGGTATTATGAAATATGAAGAGGTATACCGCTTTTATAACGGCCTCGACGACATTGACGGTACCCTTTGCTGGGATACCGAGAGGCTGTTCTCGGAAATCAAGAACGGACTGAAAAAATGTGCCGAAATAGGAAAGATTCCTTCGACAATGGCTATCGATACCTGGGGAGTGGACTTTGTTCTGCTCGGTGCCGACGGTAAAAAAATCGGCAAATCGGTCGGCTACCGTGACTCACGTACCGAGGGCATCGTCGAAAAAGCCTTTAAGGTAAAGTCTCAGCGTGAGCTTTATGACATCACGGGACTCGGAACCAACACCTTTAACACCCTGTTTCAGCTCATCGCCTTGAAGCAGACCGAGCCCGAGGTGCTCGAAAATGCGGTTGACTTCCTTATGATACCCGATTATTTCGTTTATTTGCTTACGGGTAACAAATTCAATGAGTATACCAACGCATCGACGACCGAGCTTATCGATGTTCACACCAACACCTGGTCCGAAGAAATACTCGATGCTTACGGCATAAAGAAAAGCATTTTTAAAGAGCTGTCGCTCCCCGGCACCAAGGCAGGCCGCCTTTTGCCCGAAATAAGGGATGAGGTAGGCTTTGATTTGGATGTCGTTCTTGCCGCGTCGCACGATACCGCTTCGGCAGTTATGTCGGTTCCGTCAAACGGCGAGAACGTTATGTACATAAGCTCGGGAACGTGGTCGCTTATGGGAATAGAATCCAAGCTTCCGCAGCTTCACGATATTTGTATGGAGCATAGCTTTACCAACGAGGGCGGTTATGATTACCGATACAGAGTTCTTAAGAATATTATGGGACTTTGGATGATTCAAAACGTTAAAAAGGAGTTTGACGATAAATATTCCTTCGCAGAGCTTTGTGCTATGGCAGAGGAAGAGGACGGCTTCGAAAGCACGGTTGATGCCGTTGACAACCGCTTCTTGGCACCGAAAAATATGACCGAGGAAATAAAGGCATACTGCTGTGAGAGCGGTCAAAGAGTTCCCGAAACAGTGGGACAGATAGCAACGGCCATATACAACAGCCTTGCAAAATGCTATGCCGACTGCGCCGACGAGATCGAGCAGTTTACAGGCAAGCAATATTCCGCAATAAATATAATCGGCGGCGGAAGCAATGCCGATTACCTCAACAAAATTACCGCCAAGGTGTCGGGTCGAAATGTGCTTGCGGGACCGTCCGAGGCCACCGCCATCGGCAACATAATGGCTCAAATGCTGAGTGTCGGCAAGTTCAGTGACCTCGGCCAAGCAAGAGAAACGGTGATTCGCTCCTTTGAAATTAAGGAGTATAAAGCTTAGAGGTGCAATATGGAAAAGTATGAACTCAAAAGCAGTCTGCTTTTAGTACACCCAAACGGCAAATTTACGGTTTGTCCTAAGTCTTCTTTCGGTTATATGTCGAAAAAAGCACCCAACGACCGGGCAAACTTTGAGCTTAACATAAGCGGCGGCGACCGTCTTAATTTAAAAGCTTTGCACTACAAAGGCTCCGAAAAAAACGGTGATACTGTCACTTTGCGCTACGACTGTGAGCGATATAAGCTAAACGTTACGGCAGAGCTTAAAATGACTCCCGATACAGATGTTGTTACGGCGACTTGCCATGTTGAAAATTACGGCAGTGAAACCGTGAAGCTGACAAGGCTTTCTTCGGCTTTTATCGAGGATATCGCAGATTTTGAAGACTCTGAATGGTATGAAAATGCCGATATTTCTGTCGATATCTGTCACAGCAAATGGCAGGGTGAGGGACAGTGGAGAAGCTATTCTCCGACCGATATCGGCCTTTATCCCACATCTATCCACCCGTCCGAGCGTGAATCCTTTAAGATAAGCTCGGTCGGAAGCTGGTCGACATCATCCTTTTATCCGCTTGTGATAGTAGAGGACAAGGCGCATAACGCTTCGTGGTTCTTTGAGACCGAGGGCTCGCACAATTGGTTTATAAAGCTTGCGGCCTACGGCGGATATTCGGGCTCGGGTCTTTCATTAGAGGCCTCCTCCTGTGACGAGGTTCACGGTTGGTATTACGACCTTGAACCGTTTGAAGCTTACACTGCCGAGCGTGCCTTTTTCGGTGTTGCCGATGGCAATTTCGAAGCCGCGGCGGCCGAGCTGAATGCCTTTAAACGGCTCGACAGTACGGTAAGCCTTAACGGCAAAATGCCGGTCGTTTTCAACGATTATATGAACTGCATTTGGTCTCAGCAGGAGCCGAGACTTCTTTATCCGCTTATCGACAAGGCGGCCGAGCTCGGTGCGGAGGTTTTCTGTATCGACGGCGGTTGGTGCGAAAACAAAAACGGCGGCGGCTTGGGCGATTGGTACCCGAGAAAAGACTTTTACGGTGACGGCGGTCTAAAAAAAATAGCCGATTATATCAAGCAAAAGGGTATGATTCCCGGCATTTGGACCGAGCTTGAAACCTGCAGCAGCACTGCCGACGGTATGAGTATCTGCCCCGATGCGGTGCTTAAAAGATACGGCAAGGACATCGGCTGGAAAAGAACCTATAACTTTGCAAAAA
>CAZWLH010000008.1:0-35304 GCA_964634675.1 uncultured Eubacteriales bacterium | reverse complement strand
TTGCAATGCCACAGATGTAATAAGTTTCTATACTGCCTTATCAACCCGTAGCAAAGCACCGTGTTTTTATTTTCTGTCGGAATTATTTATTGGCATTCTTTGCCTGTTCAAGCTTGGTTGTACGGCGATTCTTGACCTCATCGGACATCGGCTTGATTTCACCTGCGGCGGTGAGTGCCATTCTTGTCATAAGCGGGCCGACAAGCTCATATATCAGCACTGCAAAAAGTGTGATATTTCGAACAAGTGCACCCTCTCCCGGCATTTGGGCGGCAACGGTAGCACACATTCCGAGCGCAACACCTGCCTGCGGCAAAAGAGTTATACCGAGATATTTGCATATCTGCGGCTCACACTTGGTGAGCTTGGCGCTGCCGGCAGCACCTAAATATTTACCTGCCGAGCGTGAAATGATATAAACGATACCGACGATAACGATTGCGATATCGGTAAACACGCTGAGCTCAAGCTCCGCGCCGCTGATAACGAAGAACAAGGCAAACAACGGTGATGTCCATTTATCGGTCGATGCCATAAGATCTCCCGACAACGGACATATGTTGCAGAACACAGTTCCGAGCATCATACAGGTAAGGAGCGAGGAGAAGTGAATCTCAACGGGACCGATATGGAAGTTGAGCATCGAAAGTGAAGCGGTAAGAAATACCACTGCGATCGTGAGGTTCAAACGGTTGGTATTCGAGTTGAACATTTTCTCAAGCTGAGTAAGCACCCAACCCATTACCGCACCGAGAAGGAGCGAGCAAACGATTTCGATCAGCGGATTAACCAGAATCGAGATCATATCGATCTCACCGCTGACAATTGTCTTTGCGATACCGAACGAAACGGCAAAGGCAACAAGTCCGACGGCATCGTCAAGAGCAACTATCGGAAGCAAAAGCTTGGTCAAAGGGCCCTTGGCCTTATACTGACGTACGACCATAAGCGTTGCGGCAGGTGCGGTTGCGGTGGCGATTGCGCCCAAGGTGATGGCCTGTGCGACCGAAAGCTTGTCGGGCATAATAAAGTGAAGCGCAACAAGTGCAACATCGACCAAAACCATTGCGGCAAGGGCCTGCAAAATACCGATAACAAGTGCCTGCTTACCCGTCTTCTTGAGGTCACTCAAAATGAACTCATTGCCTATTGAAAAGGCGATGAAGCCGAGAGCCACGTCCGAAATCATACCGAGCTTTTCAACGGCGTCGGAGGTGGCAAAGCCGACACCGTCAATGCCGAGAGCACCGATGCAGTAGGGGCCGATGAGCACACCTGCAATGAGGTATGCCGTGACCGACGGCAATTTGAGCGGTTTAAAGGCACGGGTCATCATAAGACCTGCTAAAAGTGCAATCGAAACCGATAAAAGAGTATTCATATTCGTCATCCTCTTACTTCAAAATAAAATCCGCCGATTTCTCGGCGAACTGTGCCTTTATAATACCACACTTAAATGCAAAATGCAATATCGGATTGATATTTTTTTATCAAACTTCAAAATATTTTCACTTTTGTGTGTTAATCGGCGGTCAGGCGCAAATAATATATATTAAAGGGAGTGTGCCGAAATGCCGAAGAGCCGTTTGACATCCTGTGCCAAAAACATATTTTTAACCGTTTTCGGAACACTGATCTTGGCGTTCGGAACTGCGGTGTTCATAATTCCGTTTGACCTTGTAGTCGGCGGAATGTCGGGCTTTGCAATAGTCCTTCACAAGCTTTTCGGTGCAATTTCCGTTGACCTTGCAATAGCTTTGATGACATGGGGAACTTTCGCATTGGGAGCAGCAGTGCTCGGCGGGGAATTTGCCTTAAAAACGCTCGTTTCAACCGTCATTTACCCCGTTGCGATCGCTCTTTTTTCAAAGCTTTGCTCACCCGAAGTCCTCAACGGTATTTTTTACCTTAAAGGGTCGCCGCACGGCGACATAGCGTTGCTGATATCAGCGCTTTTCGGAGGCGTGCTTATCGGAACCAGTTGTGCCGTGACCTTTGTCGGCGGCGGCTCGACCGGCGGAATCGATGTGCTCGCTTTTATATTATGCAGATTTTTCAAAAGGATGAAAAGCTCGACGGCGATATTCTGCCTTGATACATCGGCAGTGCTTTTGGGGCTTATCGTAATAAATGACCTTGTACTGACGCTGCTCGGTATAATATCGGCCTTTGTTTCGGCGCTTGCCGTCGATAAAATATTCGTCGGAGGTCAAAAAGCCTACACCGCACAGATCATTTCGGATAATTCCGCTCAAATCAGCCGAGCAATCATTGAACGCTTGGGACGAACGGCGACGGTCAGTGAGGTCATCGGCGGATATTCGGGTTTAAAAAAACAAATGCTCACGGTTTCTTTCACCGTGAGCCAATACGCAGAGCTTCGTGACATTATCGGAAGCACAGACAAAAGCGCTTTTGTGACCGTGCACGAAACGCACGAAATAAACGGAGAAGGCTGGACCCGTCCGTCAAATCAAAAGACCGTATGAATCAAGAGAAGAAATAAGCGATGATACCGCTTTTTCGGCGGTTTCAAGGTCGATGTCATAGGCATCACGAACCGAATTTGTAAGCTCATCGGACGAAAAGTCGCCGCTGTTGAGCTCTTCGAAAATAAACTCGGCGGTCGGGTTGAGCTTTATCATTCCATTAAATTCCTCGGCGCGTTCACCGACAGCGACCGCAACCGCATTGCCTGCAACCTTGCGTACAACAAACTGATATTTCAGCTTCATTTTATCACTTCATTTCTCTTATATTTTCACTGTTCATAATGGCTTTTTCCGCAGCCTCGGCCGCTTGAGCATCGGTGTTGCAAAAAACATTCCAAAAGCGGCAATGCTTTGAAAGAGTGTCGACAAGCTCAAGCGTTTTCAAGGCATTAATGCTGTCGGTCGGGTGAAGCACCTGCTTCATAAGTCCGTTCAGACAGTCACCGCTTTCGGCCGAAACGGTTTTGTTGACTTCACTTCGGTTGATAAAGCAAATGTCGGTCAGCTCGACACATCGGTCGGTCTGATACCCCTCCTTGCCTGCCCACGGAGTGCCGTAAGCATAAGGAACGCCGTTCAAAAAGCGGATAAGCGGCTTATCACCGTTTATGACCGTGACCTCATCGCCGAATACAGATTTCCAAAGCATTGTGTGGATAGTCTTTCCCACACCGCTTGCGGCAAGAAAAATGATTCCCTTACCGCGGTATTCGATGACCGACCCGTGCATAAGCAGTGTATCGTGTTCCAAGGCCTTCAAGGCCAGCTTACGGTATAGGCAAATGCTTTCGGCCAAAGGCGTAAAAAACTCACTTCCCGACTGATTATCGGCAGCGATTTCTTTGTCGCTTGCCTCGACCGTTATGTCGGGTCGCTTTTTGCCGTCATAAAAATAATCGGCACACTGCTCGTTCAAATAACTGTACTTATTTTTGATATTGATTATTAAATCTGCAATTTTAATTATAGGCATAGTTTATTATAACAGATAAATGAGGATGGGCGAACGCCCACCCTCATTTAATGCTTATATTTTAATTGTCGTTGTCATTGAAGTATAACGGCGCAGTCGGTCCGGTTATCGGTTTCGAACCATTACTTGATGTACTGCAAATATCCTCGGACGAAAAGTGCAAAACCTCGATCTCGGGCATCTCAAAAAACATTGGTATCGACTCCTTTAAATTTCAAATTCAAAATACGGGAAACTCAGCTTACCGGCTTCCACTCGCCCCATTCACCGTCCAGTGCGTACCTTCTTGCCGCATCACCGTACTGCATCATTGCGGTAACAAGCGCAGTCCACCCCGGGTAATCGGCAAAACCGTAGGCTACATAAGATTCGATACCGTAGGACAAGGTGTCGCTCACAGCTTGGAGCCTTGAATCAACAAACGTAAACCTTACGACCTCACTCATAAGTGCGGCGTGGAGCTTATCGAAATAAATGTTGAAGGTGCCGTCGTGATTATCGATGACCGACTTTCCGTCAACGGTCAGGGGAATGTTCCAGGAGCCTTGGTTGCAGCTTGCCTTGAGTGTAAGTCCTTCAAGGCTTTCGGCCTTAACAACAAACATCAAAGCAACGGGATCGGTAAGGCTGAGTGTCGCACCCTGCCAGGCAACAGCTCTCATTGACTCGTCTGCAATAGTCGCTTTTGAAAGAGAGTTTAAATATCTTCTCTCGGACGTTATAAGCTTCTTTTGTGCGTCATTAAGGTTCTTGTCGGCCAAATCATCGGTTCTGTAATTCGCATAAAGCTGAGCCTTGGCACCGTAGTTAAGCATATTGACCAAGAGTGCATACATTTTGTCGTTTTCTATATTTGTTTTATAGGCATTGAAATACCATTCAGCGTAATTTCTTATGGTTGTTGCCACCTGATATACGCACTGCTCTCCGTCGGTCTTACGCACGCCGTACAAGCCTGCACGGATATCATCGGTCATCATCTGCGGCAGAACACCGTTCAGTGTAAACCAAACATTATCGTCGGAATCGATTCGGTATTCTTCGACATTAACAGCTTTACCGCCAAGCTGGAACTCGGCATAAAGATTACCATATTTATCGAAAACAGATTTATCGATTGCGAAATTGACCTGCAAATTTCCGGAAAATGTTACGGTGTAACCGGCAAACTTAAGCTCTTCGGAAATATACTGCTTCTGAACCTTTCCGCACACGGAACAGGTTCTTTTCAAACCTAAATCTCCTGCTTCTGTGCTGCCGGTCCAATCGCCGAAGTTATGAATTGCAAAGGAAACGGAAGCCGATTCGCAGTCATACTTTGTGTCGGATATTTTCAAGGTAGGTACTACTTCAACGGCGGCATCGGCGGCTTCAATAGTATCGGCATCGGCCTTTACTTTTAAAGTAGCCTTGAAAATCTCGCCGTTAGGTGACACGGTACCGGATGTCACGGCAAGTCCCGCATGATGCTTGGTTGCATTCTCGACAGAGAAGTTATCGGTAGCGATGGCGACATCACCCAGATCGGTGTTCCACTCACCGCTGACTATCTCAAGTCTTGAATCATCAAACTTGAACTCCAAGCCGATTGCATCAACGGCCTTGCTTCCGCTGAGCGAAACGGTAACAGTGACGGTGCTTCCCTCACTGTAAACCGTATTATCGGCACTGACCGAAAGCTTTGCTTCGCTCGGAAAAACAACCTCGCTTGCCGAAACCGAAGTGATAAAGCAGCACAACGACATAGCAACTATGAGAAGCAAAGCCGTTATTCTTTTGGAAAACGATTTTTTCATATGCTCACTCCTAAACAAATATAACACACCCATAGTAAATCAAGTGTTAAAATGCTACAACATTAGTATAATATACAATGCTTTGAAAATCAAGTATTATTTTATGATTTTTGTTGCAAACAGACAAAATGACACTTAAGATTGCAAAAAGAGGTGCGCACCCCACGCACCTCAAACTTTAAGTTATGACCTGAAATTCAACCGAATTTGCTCAAATCAATATGCCTTACCGTATCACGAAGCTTTAAAACATATCCGGGAGATACCGAAAGCTCATCGACTCCCATTCTCAAAAAACGCTCGGTCAAAGCGGTATCGGCGGCCAATTCTCCGCATATTCCGACCCAGATATTATTCTTGTGGGCGTTTTGCACCGTCATTTCGATGAGTCGCATAACCGCCTCGTGATGGGTATCACAGTATTGCTCGAGTGACGGATTCTGTCGGTCGCAGGCAAGCGTATACTGCGTAAGGTCGTTGGTGCCTATGCTGAAAAAGTCGCAAAGCTGAGCCAAGCGGTCGCTGATGAGTGCGGCGGCGGGAGTTTCGATCATAACTCCCGTTTCCACCTCGGCAAAGCGTTTTCCCTCGGCTTTAAGCTCGCTTTTGACCTGCTCGCAGAGCTCAAGCGTTTTTTTAAGCTCCCAAACCGAGACTATCATGGGAAACATCACCGAAAGCCTTCCGTATACCGATGCCCTGAACAGTGCCCTAAGCTGTGTCTTGAACATTTCGGGGCGTTCCAGGCAAAGCCTTACGGCTCTGACACCCAATGCCGGATTAGGCTCCTTTTTCAGTTTAAAATAGTCGGCATTCTTATCGGCGCCTATATCCAAGGTTCGGATTATGACCTTTTTCGATGCCATACTTTCAAGCACACGCCGATAGACCTTGAACTGCTCCTCCTCGCTCGGATAGTCCGACCTTCCGATATATAAAAACTCACTTCTGAAAAGCCCTATTCCGCCGGCATCGTTATAGAGCACCGCTCCGACACCGTCGGCACTGCCGATATTGGCATATATATTGACCGTTTTGCCGTCAAGAGTCACATTTTCTTTGCCGTTCAGCTCTCGGAGCAGCTTTCTTCTTTCCTCGTCCTCTCGGATTTTCCTCATATACCGCTCGGTCGTCTCTTCGTCGGGAGCTATTATCAGCTTGCCGGAATAACCGTCGGCTATGGCTGTTTCGCCGTCGACCGCAGTGCTCAAAAACTCATTTCCAAGCCCTATGACCGCAGGTATATTCATATTTCTCGCAAGTATCGCGGTATGCGAATTTGCCGAGCCCTCGGCCGTTGCAAAGCCCAAAATAGCCTCCTTGTCGAGCGACACCGTCTCACTCGGCTTTAAATCGTCGGCACAGATTATCGTTCCCGAACCGGTTGCTTGAATTTTCCGCTCGTCATCCGAAAAGCAGGAAATTATTCGGTTGGATATATCCTCGATATCGGCCGCTCTTGCCTGCATATAGCTGTCCTCGGCCTTTGAAAACATATCGGCGAAATTACGTGAGATCTCGGCCACGGCATATTCTGCATTGACCGATCTTGTTTTTATAAGACCTTCAATGGCATCGTTGTAATCCTCGTCATCGATCATCATAATGTGGATATCGAAGATCTGCGCGTTGGTCTCACCGACCTCCTTAAGCGCCTTTTCGTATATTTCGGAAAGCTGACGCTTGGCCTTTTCCTTTGCCGAATTCAAGCGTTCAAGCTCGGCGTCGGTGTCGCTGACCGAGTATTTCGGAGCCTTGACTCCGTTTCGCTTAAACACCGATATTTTCCCTATCGCCACCGCTCCGAAAACTCCGCGACCCGAAAAAACCCGCATCCCGTCCACCTCTTATAAATGTTCTTTCATATATTTTTCGATTTCCTCGGCCGCACAGTCCTCATCGGGTCCACAGACCTCGACCCTTACGGTGTCTCCGCACTTGACCGAAAGACTCATCAGTGCCATAAGCTTATGAGCCGCCGCACTGCTTCCGTTTTTTGTGACGGTGACCGAGCTTTGGTATTTTTTTATTTCCTTCACAAGCATTCCGGCAGGGCGAGCGTGTATTCCGAGCTCATCGGTAACGGTAAAATCAAAGCTTCTCATTTTTTCCTCTCCTTTAAGTTAGGTTGAGACCGACAAATTCCGATCTGTCACACAAGCCTTATCAGCTTATCCCCTTTTTCAACGTGACCTCTTTGCAAAGTTTCTGTTGCGGTATAGTCATCTGTGTTGCATATGATCATCGGCGTGACGGTGTTGTAGCCTTCGGCCTTCAGAAGCTCAAGCTCAAACGAGATCAAAAGCTCGCCTTTTTTTACAGTATCTCCGTTTTTCACGTGTGCATTAAAGCCGCGGCCGTTCAGCTTGACGGTGTCAATGCCGATATGGAGCAGCAGCTCGCATCCGTTGTTTGACACAATGTTCACGGCGTGAAGCGTATCTGCTACCGATACGACCGTTCCGTCGCAAGGCGCATAAAGCCTTCCCTCACTCGGTTCAACGGCTATACCGTCGCCGAGGATTTTTCCCGAAAAGGCCTCATCGCCCGTATTTTCAAGCGGCACCGCTTCACCGCTCATATGAGCACACAGCTCCTCGGCTTCGGGCGGATTTGAGCCGTTTTCGGCCGAATCTGTTTCAACATTTCGTCCGCTTATGCCCTCGAGATAGTCCTCCAACTCGGATTTTATGACCGATACCTCGGGTCCGAAGATTATTTGAACTCCGTTGCCCTTTTTTATGACCCCAGAAGCCTTGCTTTTCTTGAGCACCGACTCGTCCACGGCATTCGGATCCTTGACCGTCACCCTCAGCCTCGTTGCACAGCAGTCGATGTCGGATATATTGTCCCTGCCGCCGAGTCCCGACAGTATGATCTCGCTTCTTCCGCCGTTTTTGCCATCGCCCTGCTTTCTTTCGTTATAGTCATTTCGGTTATAAAGCCTGGTTTCGGCTCCGAGCAGCTCACGACCCGGCGTTTTATAGTCAAACCTCTTTATCAAGGCACGGAAAACGAAATAGTATACCACCGCATAAGCCGCGCCGACTATCGGTATCCATATCCAATTTGTCCTTGAATTCCCCTGCAAAACGCCGAAGAGCGTAAGGTCGATAAGTCCGCCCGAGAAGGTCATTCCGACTCCGACACCAAAAATGTGCATAAGCATATACGAAAGACCCGAAAGCACACAGTGGATTCCGTAAAGGAGCGGTGCGGTGAACAGAAACGTGAACTCGAGCGGCTCGGTAATGCCGGTAAGCATACTCGTCAGCGCCGCCGAAAGCAAAAGTCCGCCTGCCGTTTTGCGACGCTCGGGATAGGCGGTGTTGTATATTGCCAAGGCGGCGGCAGGCAGTCCGAATATCATAAAAGGAAATTTACCCGACATAAATCTTGTTGCCGAAACCGAAAATACCTCGGTGGATTTTGAAGCAAGCTCGGCAAAGAAGATGTTTTGTGCTCCGGTCACGGTGATACCGTCAACGATTGCCGCACCGCCGAGCTCGGTCTGCCAAAACGGCATATAAAATACGTGATGAAGTCCGAACGGTATCAGCGCACGCTCGGTCACGCCGTATATCCACGTACCTGCATAGCCCGATTTAAGCACAAGCTCTCCTATTTCGGCTATTCCGCTTTGTATCGGCGGCCAGACAAAGAAAAGCAAAACTCCCACGCAAAGATAAACCACACTGCTCACTATCGGAACAAACCTTGTTCCGCCGAAGAACGACAGCACCTGAGGAAGCTTGATTTTATAGAAGCGGTTATGCAGAGCGGCAACGCCGAGACCGACGATAATTCCGCCGAAAACCCCCGTCTGAAGCGTCGTGATTCCGAGCGTTTCGGTCGTTGTGTTGGGTGCTAAAGCCGCAACTCCGCCCTTAGCCTCTATCAGGGCACCGATTGCGGTATTCATTATAAGGTAGCTCACCGCACCCGACAGTGCCGCCACCTCTTTTTCTTTTTTCGCCATTCCGATAGCGACACCCATTGCGAACAGCAGCGGCAGATTATCGAAAACCACGCTGCCCGTTCCGGCGAAAATATCGAGAACGGAGTAAAGCACACCGCCCTCCTTTATTATGTTGCCGAGTCCCAGCGCTTCTATGGTTGCGGCATTCGTAAACGAGCTTCCTATTCCGAGCAGAAGACCTGCTATCGGAAGAAGCGCTATCGGAAGCATAAAAGCTCGCCCGACACGCTGCAAAACACCGAATATTTTATCCTTCAAGCGGCACCTCCGAAAATTTTATACTATAATTGTTGGCATTTATCCGAAAATTATTATTGATAAAAATAATTTTCAATATAAAATAAATAGCTATCCCGGAATAATTCTTATATAAAAAGAACTGCCTCACAAATCAAGTGAGACAGCTCAATGCGCCGGGGCGGAGTTTAAATCCGCACACCCGTGTTTAAATATTGCGGCAAAAATTCATTTCAAGTATTCATAAAAAAATAATTATGTAATAGTTATATATCAGTCGGCCTGCGACATTTCACGCATACACTTCTTGCAGACCTTTTTGTCCTTGAAAACGTTGACATCCTCCTCGCTTCCGCAGAAAATGCAGGTTGGCTCAAATTTTTTCAGGATGATCTTATCGTCCTCAACGAACATTTCCAGCTTACCGCCGGTTTTCTTGATCCCGAAAACCTCTCTCATCTCAGCCGGTAAAACAAAGCGTCCAACGCTGTCGACATTTCTCACTATTCCTGTTGCTTTCATTTTTAATTACCTCCTTGTTCGACATTATTATACTACCAAAATTAACCATTGTCAAGCATTATTTTGGCAAATTTTACCATAATTTGCATTTTTTGACATAGAGGTGCAAAATGTTAAAATTCATCTGGGCTTTTTCGTTGATAATTTCAACGGTCTATATGTGCCTGAACGGCAACGTCGGCGGATATACCGCCGCAATCGGCGACTGTCTTAACGGCACCGTCGAGCTTTGCCTTTCCCTGCTCGGGATAATGGCCTTTTGGGGAGGCTTTATGGAAATCGCCGAAAGAAGCGGTCTTTGCGGTGTTTTTTCAAAATTTATGTCGCCTGTAATACGCCGGTTATTCCCCGAGGTGCGTTGCAACCGAGCCGCCGAAAAGGCAATAAGTATGAACATAACCGCAAATATTTTAGGGCTCGGAAATGCGGCGACTCCGCTTGGGATCGAAGCAATGAAGCGGTTAAAGCATTCCGACTACGACGGCACGGCAAGCGATGCGATGATAACCTTTGTGATAATCAACACAGCCTCTGTTCAGATCATTCCCGTAACGACTGCGGCACTGAGAGCCGAATACGGCTCGGCCGACCCGATGGCAATAATGCCCGCCGTGCTTTTGGCCTCGGCCGGCTCACTTGCCGTAGGTCTTGCTGCCGACCGACTTATGAGGCATATGAAATGGGCATAGTGTCAAATCTTGCACTGCCGCTGACCGTTGTGTTCTTCACGGTCTACGGACTTTTACGCAAAACCGATGTTTTACCAAAGCTTTTTAGACGGTGCACGCAAGGGGATAGCGTCGCTTTACGGTATTATTCCGTCGATACTCGGTTTGAATTTCGCAGTAAAGCTTTTGCGAGTATCCGGTATAATCGAGGCCTTGTCGGCGGCACTGTCACCCGTTCTCGGATATCTCGGCTTCCCTGCCGAGCTTTTGCCGCTCAGTCTGCTGAAATCGGTTTCGGGAAGCGGCTCGACCGCACTGCTTTGCGATATTTTCGAAGCCTTCGGCACCGATTCGCCGTTGGGACTTGCGGCCTCGGTCATATGCTGCTCCTCTGAGACCACATTTTACACCGTTGCGGTATATTTCGGAGCGGTGGGAATAAAGAAGACGCGTCACACCGTTGCGGCGGCACTCATAGCCGATGCGGCCGCAGTCATATTCAGTGTTGCGGCGGTTAAGCTTTTCTGCTGATATAGCGGTCTCTGAAGACGGTCGGAGATACCCCCTTGTATTTTTCAAACTCCCTGATAAAATGTGCACTGTCATAGTAGCCCAAGGTCAACGCCGCCGACAGAACGGTCTCATCGGAGTATTTGAGCAGCTCTTCGGCCTTTTTTATTCGGCATTCACGCTTGTATTCGGCAGGAGTCGTATCGGTAAGCCTTTTGAAAACACGCAGATATGCACTGTAAGACATTCCGCAATCGGCGGCAAGTGAGCGAAAGGATATTTTTTGCCCTATGTTATTTTCGAGATACTCTATGCTTTTGATCACCGACACGGCGTGACGGTCAAGCATTCCGTCCTTTTCGGCAATGGCGGTCGCCGCCATTTTTTCACAAAGCGTTCCTATTACCGACAGCACCGTAAACGACATACGTGTGTCACTGTCACGGTCGCTCTTTGCATTTTCGGACAAAAGCTCGGAAAATCGGTAATTAAGCTCCTTCAGCTCACGCTCGCCGAGCGAAAGATAAAATTCCGATTCCACACTGCTTCTCAGCACAGGCTCAACCTCGAACAGCATCTTGTAGCCGGAAAGCGTGCTCAGTGTGTCCGAATACCTGTGCAAAAAGCCGTTGCTCGGCAGTATATGTAATATTTCGAGCGGTGTGTCGGCAAAATAGCCGTGGGCGATATCGGGCGGAATCACAAAAACGTCACCGACCTCGGTCGGAACATTGCGCCGGCCGATATAGTGGCGCCCGCTTCCGCCGAGAACAATATTCAGCTCATAAAAATCGTGGATGTGCAGCGGCAAAAGGTCGGTTATTCGCTGCGAATAGGCCTTGACCGGGCACTTCCCGAAGGGCGGTGCATCGTCAAAGCTCCACACATATTTACTGTGCAGCGGCAATTCATCGGGATAGTACATAAATACTCCTTTTAGGAAGAAAATTACAATAAACAAAGCTTACTATACAATTATTATACAGTAAACATCTGTTATAATCAAGTAAAAGGAGTGTTGTAAAAATGAATAAATTTTCGGGAATACAAGACCGTAACGCACGCTTTGTCGAGGAAAATCAGCTTTTGCTCGGCGAGTATTGGAAGCTGTTCGTCAAGCAGTTCAAGGGCACGCCCGACGATCATGACAACGGCTGGCGCTGCGAATACTTCGGAAAAATGATGAGGGGTGCCTCGATAACCTATAAATACACGCAAAATGAGGAGCTTTACCGCCTGCTGACCGAGGCGGCCGAGGATATGCTCACCGCACAGGACAGCCTCGGCAGGTTTTCCACATACAGTATCGAAAACGAGTTCAACGGTTGGGATATGTGGGGAAGAAAATATGTGCTTTTGGGATTCTTGCACTACTGTGAGATCTGCCGTGACCCGTCGCTTGCTGCACGCATTCAAGAGGCACTGATAAAGCATCTCGACTACATAACCGAGCACATCGGCAAGGACAAAAAGGGCATCGGCGAGACCTCAACCTTTTGGAAATGCGTCAACTCGGCTTCTATATTGGAGCCCACCCTCATAATGTACCGCAAGACCAGCAAAAAGGATTATCTCGAGTTTGCCGAATACTTGATCGACTATTTGGAAAGCGGTGAGGCCTGCATCTTCAAATGTGCGTACGAGGACAAGCTCGATCCGTTCGAATATCCCGTAAACAAGGCATACGAGGTTATGTCCTGCTTTGAAGGACTTCTCGAATACTATGAGATCACCGGCAATGAGAAATCGCTCAAAACCGTGCTGAACTTTGCAAAGCGACTCAAAAAGTCCGATATCACGCTTATCGGCTCGGCAGGCTGCTTCTATGAGCAGTTTGACAATTCGGCCTTAACACAAACCGACAGTGACATCAAAGGAATTATGCAGGAGACCTGTGTTACCGTAACCTGGATGAAACTCTGTCACCGTCTGCTCAAAGTCACAGGCGACGCTCGGTTTGCCGATGAGATCGAGCGTTCGGCATATAATGCACTTTACGGCGCAGTAAACACCCTCAAGCGCAAAAACGCCAAGGGTGAAAGCTTTGTGTTCGACAGTTACAGTCCGCTTCTTTTGTCACGCCGCAGCCGTGAGGTCGGCGGATACAAGGACATTGCCGAGAACAAATATTACGGCTGTTGTGTGGCGATCGGTGCACACGGTACGGGAATGGTTCCGCTTTATGCCGCAAAAGCCGCCGAAAACAAGCTCACGATTGACTTTTACGAAGCGGGAACGGTGGCCGACGGCGGCTTCCTGCTCGAGCTGAAAACCGCTTATCCGCTTTGCGGAAAGGTCGAGATCTCGGTCAAATCGGCTCCCGAAAAATCGGCCTGCTTAAGCCTCAGAATACCCGAATTCACCGCAGATAAGGCTTCGGCCGATATAAACGGCTCCGCGTTGGAGATAAACGGCAGATATCTTGAAATAGAGCGTGAATGGCACAGAAACGACGTTATAACCTTGAGCTTCGATATGTCGCCGAGACTCATAAAGCCGCTCGGCCGACCCGGCAAGCCGGCAAGCAAAAACTATGTCGCAGTGAAATACGGCCCTCTCGTTTTGGCAAGAGATGCCCGAATCGGACAGGTCGGCACCTTGGTGAGCAACTCGGAAACCCTCAGCGTAACTCCTTGCGACAAGGGTGATTTCCCCTGTGAGTTTATGGCAGATGTCACCATAGGCGACGATTCATTCAAAATGATAGACTATATGAGTGCCGGCAAGACCTGGGATGAGCAGTCGCTTACCGAGGGCTGGCTTCCGACGGTATGTGATTAGACTTTCTGACGAAAGCAAAAAGCCTTGAAGCCGTACTTTTCACATCATAAAACAAGTACCCCTGTTTCGGCAGGGGTACTTAAATTTTACTTTAAAGGATTTTCAAGAGTTCAGCCTTATTACAACACCCGGCTCTGAGGTGTCGGCTTCGGGTTGGGCGCTTTTTGAAATTTGTGAGATAAGTTTGCCCGGAATGACCGCTTTTTTACCGAATATTTCAACATCCTCGGTGATATCGAAGGCTTGCTCGGCTGCAAGGTCCTGCACGGTGACACTCTTTATTTCAAGCTCGGTTTCAAGTGTCAGCGACCTATAACAGCCGAACACTCCGATAAAAACGGAGCTTCCCGTTTTGACCGTTACATCACATTCGGGAATAAAATAGCTTCGTCCGACCGTCCTGCCCAAGGTTGCGACCGAATAAGCGCCGTTGGGATTTGCCGCCGCCACGCAAAACGGCCGCTCACCGTTTTCGTCGGGCAAAAGCTGCGGAAGTTCGGTGTCTCTCGAAATACAAAGCGGAGCTGTTTTCGACAGCACCGAATTTTCGACCGAATCCCGCACAAGCGGATTCATAAACCACCAGGCTTCGATTTCGTCCTCCGGGTTTTCGAACATCCACGTGTCGGTGAGCATTTCATCCGACACCCTGAGCACACCGCCGCCGAATGCAGGAGCTATACGGTGCCAGTGCACCGCTCTCAGCACCTCAAAAAGCTTGGATTTTATATTGCGGTGAATGCCCGGAAACGATTTGTCGGCTCGGCCGTTCGGAAACGCTCCCACATACGGGTGGCGCATTATTCCCATCGAAAAGCCGCCTGCCGCGGCAATATATGCTTCGTCCTCACAGTTTATTATGCCCTTGTTTTCGCCGAACGGCTTCGGATAAACACAATAATCGACAATTTTTGAAAGAGTCATCGGAACAGACATTATAGCAGGGACATCATAGGTTCTGAACGCATCGCAGTATGGCACAAGCTCTTTCAGTGCGGCCTGCTCGACCGTAAGCCCCGGTGCATATTTTCTTGCAAGCCCGGTCAGCATTTTTCTGAACTCCGGTGAACAGCACTTATCTCCCCAATCGACCTTCCAATAGGAAAAGCCGGCCTTATCCGCCGCGATCAGCCGCTCTGTCCAATATTCCGCTTCGGTTTTATTTTCAAGAAATAAGGGCGACTCCTGTGCGCATATCCAACCGCCGAGACTCTTCCAGCCCAAGGCCTTTACCCTGTCGATCAACGTCTTCAAGGGCGAAGCGCCGTTCTCATAGCAGCTCGGGAACTTTTCGGGATTCAATATAAGACTGCCGTAATAAGCACTATCGTTATTCGGCGGCACATCCCAGCTGTCATCCATAACCAATATCAGATCTTTCCGTGCCTCTTCATAAAAATAAGCCCACCCGAACGGCCTGTCCTCATTGAAAAGTGCACTTTCGTTCATCAGCCTTCTTTGCTCCGACGGTTCACCGCCGCTTGTCGCGTACAGTTGAGTCTGCCAGGTGCAATAGTAGTCGGGGCTTTGATTGACCGTGTCGGGAATAAGATTAAGCTTTGAAACTTTCATCGCTGTCACACTCCTGTAAAAACGGCAAAACGGTGTCGGAACCGCACCAAATAAGCTTTGATACGGCCGACACTGTTCTTTATATCTGTCTGTCTTTTCTGTAAGAGATCTCACGGAGCACAGATTCGTGCTCGGGCTTTTGCTCTAACAGTGACGGATCGTTCATATATCTTCTGAACTCCCTGAAAGCCTTGGCAAAATAGCTTCCCGAGCATATTCTCTCATCCATAACAACACCGAACGGCATACACTTTTCGAAATATATCTCGCCGTCCTTATTTCTTCTTGCGACCTCACGGTTGGTGCCTATTGTTATAAACACACCGGTGGTGCCGAAATTGTAAATATGGTGGAAAATATGGTTGGTTCTGATGCTTGCAAGATTTGAAATGGTGAGGCTTGTGTGAAAAGGACTTGCATCGATGATGGCTCTCGGGAGCAGGCCGTGTTTATCCATCCACATAAGGAACTTGACACCGAAACGGAGAAGTCCCGGTATTTTAAGCAAAACGCCGGCTAATTTGTCGGTGCTGTTGGCCTCGGACGAATCCTTGTTTTTCTCTATGTATTCGTTCATCTTGCGGTTGACGTCAAAAACCGTATCCTCGGGATCGAGGTTGACCTTCGACATTGTGCCGTTGTCCATCTGTCCGGCCTTTAAAACGACCATTCCGACGTTAAACTCGTTACGGGCATATATCCTCTTATTGACGATAAAACGGTTCAAGTGAGGATAATGTCCCACGGTTCTGACATATGCCGCCATAATTACCGCAAGATGGCTCAAATTCAAGCCTTCCTTACGCTTTGAATTAAGATAATTCTTTATCGGCTCCAACGGAATGTCAAGCTCGATATAGTTCAAAGCATCACAGCGCTGCACCATAATATGAGGAACGACTGCATATTCAACATCAGTACATTCAACTCTTTTGCCGTCTCTTCTCATATGAATACCCCCACTCAGTGTCATATTAAGTTTACAGTATTTCGGGCAGATTGTCAAATGCTAATTTCCGACAGGCCGAAATATTAAACCCAATAACACAAAAAGCACCGTAACAAAAGCCGCAGCTTCGGTGTCACGGTGCGAATCTAAGCTTAAATTGAAATAGTATTTGCGGTTTCGAACTTTTCGATATCGAATTCCTTGGTCATATTGAGAGCTTCGAAAATATCGAAATCGGTAAGCTTGCCGTTGCGGTAAGCAACAACACGGTTGCCGATGCCACGGCTCAAAAGCTTGACTGCATAGTTGCCCATACAGCTTGCCATTTCTCTGTCACGAACGGTCGGGCTTCCGCCTCTCTGAACGTGGCCTAAAACGGTGGCTCTCGACTCGATACCGGTCTTTTCCTCAATTTCCTTGGCGATTTTTCCGACCTCACCTACACCCTCGGCAACAACAACTATGAAGTGCTTCTTGCCGGACTGCTGAGTCTTGTGGATCTTTGCAATGATGTCACGGTCGATGTCATACTCGACCTCGGGAACAAGGATTGCGGTAGCGCCGACTGCAATACCGGTCTCAAGTGCGATCCAGCCTGCACGTCTGCCCATTACCTCAACAACACTGCAGCGCTCGTGCGACTGCGTGGTATCTCTGAGCTTATCGACCATTTCCATAGCGGTGTTCATAGCGGTGTCGTAGCCGACGGTATAGTCGGTCGAAGAAATATCGTTGTCGATGGTACCGGGAATACCGACACAGGGGATACCTCTCAAGGACAGGTCTCTTGCGCCTCTGTAAGAGCCGTCGCCACCAATAACAACGATACCGTTGATGCCGAACTTGCGGCAGTTATCCATAGCGGCCTTCATACCCTCTTCGGTCTTGAACATAGGACTTCTTGCGGTGTAAAGAACAGTACCGCCTCTGTGAATGATATCGCTGACATCACGGATGGTCATTTCGGTAATATCGCCCTCGATAAGGCCGTTGTATCCTCTGTGAATACCGTAGCACTTGATACCCATTGAAATTGCGGTTCTGACAACGGCACGGACGGCCGCATTCATACCCGGAGCGTCTCCTCCGCTGGTCAAAACACCGATTGCTGTAACATTTGACATAATATATACACCCATTTCCGATTAAATACTGTTTAGAAATACATTACATATTCAAATGTTATTTTACTCCACAGTCGGGCAATTGTCAAGCGAAAATATGCAAAAGACCGAAACGGGCGGCAAAAAATCGAAATTTTCCGAAATAATGAGAATTTTCACACATTCGGCAGCTCCACATGGTAGCTTTCGACCCAATGCTCGAACTGAACAAGCCAGGCGATAAGCTGAGGAGTCGACATAAGCTGACCGAACCAGGTTTTATCCTCACCGCTTAAAACGGCTTCGAGCGCCTCACTGTCGATGACCTCGGACAGGAAGCCCTTGCGTTTTATTATGTCGTGAAGCATTTTTGTGACCGTTTCACGGTATTTCGGGTCGTGCGTTTTGGGATAAGGACTTTTCTTTCGCCAAAGTATCTTTTCGGGCAGATATTTTGTCATTGAGTTTCTCAAAAGTGCTTTTTCAACACCGTTTTCAAATTTTATTTCCCACGGCACATTATAAACGTATTCGAGTATTCGGTGGTCGGCAAACGGCACCCTCACCTCAAGCCCCGAATACATACTCATTCTGTCCTTGCGCTCCAAAAGTGAGGTCATAAAATAACCTATCGAGAGACAGGTCGCGATCCTCGAGGTGCGCATAGCCTCACTGTCGTTCGGCAGCGTCGGGCAGGAGACGATGATTTTCTTATATTCGTCCGACAAAAATCCAAAGCCCTCTTGCGGCTTCGAAAACTCTCTCTTGAAGAGTCGCGCCCTGTCATACGGCTCATGTATCCACGGAAAGAAGTCCCGGTAAAGCATTTCGGGACGGTAAAACCAAGGATAGCCGCCGAATATTTCGTCGGAGCATTCGCCCGAGAGTACCACCGTGTGCTCCTCGCTCACTCTTCGGCAGAAATAAAGCAGTGATGAATCTATATCGGCCTGACCGGGAAAATCTCTCGCTTCAACCGCCGAACAGAGGCAGCGTGCGACCTCGTCACTCGGTGCGGTCAGCACGGTGTGATCGGTCATAAGCCACCGTGCCAAATACCGTGCATAATCGTCATCGCCTTGCGGCTGAAAGAGCGACTGCCTGAAATTTTCGCGGTTACCCTCATATTCGAAGGAGTAGGTGGAAAGCGTTTTGCCCTTTTTGCGAAACACCTCGGCCGACAGTGCCGTCAGCACCGAGGAATCGAGACCGCCCGACAAAAAGGTACACAACGGAACGTCGCTCACGGTTTGGCGTGCCACGGTGTCCTTCAGCAGCTCCCCGACCTCGCCGGCCGCAAGCTTGCCGTCACCCGTCCACGGCAGTGCCTTAAGTCGCCAATAGGTGTCAAAGCTCGTACCGTTTTCATCGACGGTGAGGCTTTCGGCAGGCTTCAGCTCATTTATGTCGCGGAAAATCCCGCTTCCCGAAAGCTTGACGGGGCTCAAAAACAAAAGCTGCCACAAGCCCTGCTCATCGACCTTGCGGCTCACCTTAGGTGACTCGAGCAACGCCTTTATTTCGGAAGCGAACATAAAGGTATTGCCGACACGGGTGTAGAAAAGAGGCTTTACGCCCAAGCGGTCGCGAGCCAAAAACGCCCGACGGTCGGCTATATCGTAAACCGCAAACGCAAATATACCGTTAAGCTTTTTCGGGCACTCGTCACCGAAAATAATATAGCTCCACAGCACGGTCTCGGTATCGCACTCGGTCAAAAACTTTGCTCCGTACGGCTCCATTTCCTTGCGAAGCTCCGATGAATTGTATATTTCGCCGTTGTAGCATATCACATACTCCCTGCCGCCGAAAACAGCCTTCATCGGCTGGGCACCGTTTTTCGGGTCCATAACGCTCAGACGGTTATGGCAGAAGCTCACGCAGCCGTCGCCGAAGCTGTCGGAAGCATCGGGGCCTCTTCGTTTCATTGTTCGGCTCATTTTAAGGCAAAGCTCGGCATCGGGTCGTTCGTTAAAGTCGATAATTCCGCAAATAGAACACATTTCAATAATACCTCCGTCGTTTATTTATTATTCTATGCGGAAAGTGACTTAATTTTGCTTGAAAAAGTGAAATTTTATGTTATAATGACCTCGGGTGATGAAAATGGAATTCAAATATGCCGTTTTCGATATGGACGGTACACTTTTAGACACTATGAAATATTGGCGTGACATTATTCCGTTTTACGCCGAGATGAACGGACTTCCCGTTCCGGCTATAACCGATGAGGATGCGATAGTTTCGATACATCTGCCGTACTCCGAAAGAATATCGTATTTAAGAGAAAGATACTCCGACCAAGCCATTCAGCAGATCGAGGTCGGCGATATTCTCAAGGTCATCGGCTATTGCTATGAAAAATATCCCTGCCCCAAAAAGGGCGTTGTCGAAATGCTCGAAACGCTGAAAAAGGCAGGAGTCAGAATGTGCATTGCCTCGGCCACCCCGACAAGACTTGTCGAGCTTGCTTTAAAGCGTAACGGAATAAGAGATTATTTTGAGTTTATATTAAGTCCCGACGATTATCCGAAGGGCAAATTCACTCCCGACATATTTATCGGTATCGCCGAGCGCTTCGGCTGCGACGTCACCGAGGAGGTGCTCTTTGAGGACACCCTGTACAGTATCAAGACCGCCAAAAGCATCGGTATCAAGACCGTTGCCGTAAGCGACAGCTACTGCACAAGTCCGAAGGAGGAAATGATGTCGGCCGCCGACATTTATTTGGAGGATTTTTCGGAATTTAAATTCGGTTGACCTGAAAAGACTGCTTCACCGAAATGACGAGGTGAAGCAGTCTTTTTTTATCTATTTGCAGCCTGCGGCGGCTCTTCCCTGCTCGGAAATTATCCAATCATAGAGCACGCGCACGCTCTGTCCCGCAGGCTCTGAGGCACGTATCACGACATTCACGGGCACGGTCAGCTTATATTCGCCCGATGCAACCGTTTCTTCGGACGGCAGAACGCCGTCGACGGCAAGAGGCTTAACGCTTCCGCCATTGAAGCCGTTCGACGTTTTGAGAAGCATATAGCCCAAGGCTCCGTTTCGGTTGTCATAGCCGACCGCTGCCATATAGCTTCCGTCGGCGGTTTCGATGGTTTTTTGTATTTCCGGCACTGTTATATCCTCGGAAATATATTTTTCAAAGGCGTTCTGCACCGCAGTTTTGCTTTTTTGTCCGAAAAGTGTCACCGCCGTGTCACTTCCGCCTGTTTCCTTCCAGTTTACCGTCTCACCGGAATAGAGAGACCGCAGCTGCTCGGTCGAAAGCGTATCGGGAGCCGAGCCGCCGTTGGTTATAAACACAAGTGCATCGGAATAAAGTGAGGCTTCGGTAAATTCAAGCGGTGTTGCCGAAAGCAACTCCTTAACGCTCTTTCCGTAAGGATGAGCGATGACGATGTCACACTCTCCGCTGATAAGCGCAGCATAGCAGTCATCGGTGGTTTCGCACACGGTGATAAGACTTGAAGCCTCGGAAGGAGTCACGCCGAGTATTGCCGCCGCAAGTTCCATACCGTTTGACTTTGTAAGCTCGGTCACGGAGATTTTAGGCAAATTTTCGGCAGTGAAGCGAACACTGCCCTCGGCAAGACGGTCGGCCTTTTGCTCCTTGCAGGCCGATGTGAATATGCTCAAAACGCAAATGAGCACCAATAATGCTTTTTTCATTTCGGCCTCCTTAATTACAGTTTGCGACAGAGAGTATGACATTGAGCTTCGAGTCACAGACAAAAGCTCCTCCGCCATAAACTATCGAAACAAATTCGCCGCTTTGACCCGTGACCTCAATATAATCACAGTCGGAATAAACAAAGCTTTCGGTAAGCAGATCGTAAAGCGAATACTCTGCGGTAAGTGCATCGGGTCTTTTCAAGACAAGGTACCGTCCGTCGATCGACTGTCCCGTATAGCTCATATCGAGCCACTCTCCGCGCTGCTTTGACGAAACCGATACAAAGCACACCTTTTTATCGGTTGAATTCGTCACAACGGCGGTATTTCCGAAGCGGTCGGCCAATTTTCCGAAATCGCCGATGCTCGCAATGCTTACCCCGTCGGTATCGAATATCGTTCCCGTGCCGGAATAATAGCCGACATAAAGTCCGCCTATCTCACGGTCACTGTTCGGAAACATACCGTTTTCTATGCAGGTAAACGGCTTGCCCGAATCAAGATAAAAATACTCGGTTCGCTCGGTATCGGCATTGACCTTTTTGTAAACCGTGGGCTCTCCGTCGAGTATTTCAACGCTTCCCTTAACGCAGATGACCTTTTTGACCGACTTTTTTTCGGTATCGAGTATATCGTAAAAGCCGTCATCGGCACAGGCAAAAAGTCCCTTTGCCGCATTGTAGTTGATATTTTTGTAATGCGGCTCGATGAACCATTCGCCGTTCGGCTTTATAACGCCGTACAGGCCGTTTTCATCGGCGGCAACTGCATAGCCGTTCTTGAATTCGCCGCAGTAGGTAAAGCCCTCAAACAGCTTTTTGCCCGAATTGTCGATATAATATGCACTGCTTTCCACGGAATAGGTCTGTTCCTCTCCGTCTTTTTTTTCGTTGGGAGTTTTGACTGTTATATTAACGGGAAGCAGCCATTCGTCGAAGCTTCCTATCGAAACCTCGGCATTCTTATCCTCGCAAAGCTTGGACTCGAGCGTGAATTTGCGTTTGCCCGAAAAATCGTAAAAATCGAAGTATTCATAGGTTCTCTTACCAGAGGTTCTGACACGCTTCAAAACAACGCGGTTTGCGCCGACCGAATGAATATAGGTGTTCTTCGGCATTTTGAACACCCAGCTTCCGTCACCTGCGGCCGCATAGCGTTCGCTTTTCTTCACCTCGGTGCCGTCCGAGCCCTTTATAAGCTCATAAACCGTATCGCCCTCGACCGAAATATGCTTGACAACGGCATCGTAAACAGCATCGACCACCACTGCTCCGCTTTCGGTCATAAGTCCGTAAAGAGGATTTTGGATAATCGAATTTTTTCCGTCCTCGGTTTTGGTATAAATGTTAAAGCCGCCTGCAAACACCGCCAATGCACCGTAGCTTTCCGACGGTGACAGGTTATCGGTATAAGCGGGATTATACCGGTTGCAGACCGAAGTCGCGGAATCGTCCGATGCATATACCGTTTCGGCAAGAGCAAAAAACGGTGCCTTGCTCTCATCGGTCTTTTTTTCCTTACAGCCCGACACGGTCAAAACGGTAACGGCCGCCATTGCGGCACAAACTAATTTACCCGATTTCATAGAAATGTCCTCTCAGTATTTTCTTACCTGATAATTGTACCACCTATGATCCGTTTTGGCAATGAAAAATCGGCAAAGTTTAAGATATTTTACAAATTTATGATTGACTATTAACAAAATTTACCTTATAATAGCCTTGTAAATCAAGTATTGAAGATGAGCCGCACTAAAACTCCATGCGGCGGAACGGAGAATGTAAAATGGAAAGATTTCTTGTTATGCACGATATAGATATGGCTGATTTTATTCAGACACTCGACAAATGCAAGGGCGACGTTTTTCTTGAAACGGCCGACGGCGATGTGCTCAATTTGAAATCGAAGCTTTGCCAGATGATCGGTGTTGCCAACATTATGAAGGGCGCAGTTATAAAGGAAGCCGCTTTGCGCTGCACCAACCCCGAGGACGAAAGTCTTCTCTTCCGTTTCAACCTTTATAAAGAGGTTCCCGGAAAGAACGACGAGGACGAGGAAGACGAATAAATCTTAAATTCAACAAACAGAAAAAGGATGATTGCCTTATGATGAGGTGCCATAACGAAGTCTTGCTTTAAAATGTGAAATTTCGGCGGTATTCTTTGTTAAAAACGCACAGTATGCGTCAGCATTACTGTGCGTTTTTGTCGCGACTCCCATCCGAAATTTTTATTTTAAAGTGCATCGCAGTTTTATAACCGATAAAAATTCTTCGCATCGAAGACGAAAAATGCGGGAATACTGTCGTATTTCAAGGCTTTTCGGCAAGATACGGGGGATTTTTCGGTTCAAAAACCAAACTTCGTTATGGTACCTCATCATTAGCGGCAGTCATCCTTTTTACTTAGCTTTGAAATTATGTAATTGTAATTCTTCGGTATATGCGGCAACATACAGTCGGAGCAGTCCTTTGTTCCGTTTTCGGTAATCCGAAAATTTCCGCCGCAGTTGCCCCGACAGTATAACGGACAAAAACAGAAAAGACAGTTGAAATCTTCCGTATCGGCCGATTTATGGCAGGGAAAGCATTCACATTCGGTGTTTTTAAAAAACGAAAAGGAATTTTTCAAAATAAAGTCCTCCTTTGCAATGCATCTATTCTATACCGTATTTTCGCTTGATCCGGCCGAAAATTTTGCCTATCGGCTTTGCAAGCAGCATCAAAAATACGACATTTGACACGGCATAGACCGCTGTAAAATATGCCGCCGAAACTATCGCCGCCAAATATCTCGAAATATTGAAATATCCGTCAGTCCAGAGCACCGTCCACACATCCATCAGGCACGAATAGAGCACGCCCGAAAACACGCCATAGACCGCAAGGCAAAGCCGGCTTTTTTTAAGCGGCTCGGCCAAAAGTCCGGCAAGCAGACCGACAAAGCCCCAACCGAACATTTGAAACGGCGTCCACGGTCCCTGTCCGAAATAAAAGTTGGAAATAACGGCTGACATAGCACCCGTTATAAAGCCGGCTTCCTTTCCGAAATACATTGCAACTGTCACGACCACGGCGGTCACGGGTTTAAAGCCGGGGAGCGGAGCGAAAATAATTCTTCCAACGACCGAAACGGCTGTCGAAACCGCTATCAGCACCGCTTTTTTTGTATCGGCTTCACGCCGTTCGAACCCGATAAAAAACGGAACGCAGGAAAGCAGAGCAACAACGAGGGATATCCACGCATAGTGCTTGCCCTTGAATATGAGCGCACCGCCGACAACGACCGCAGGAACCGCAAAGCAAAGTATCACGAGCGATATTTTTCTTTTCATAGTTTTTCCGACTCCTTTGCGGCCGAAATGACCTGCTCACAGGTCACGGCCTCGGGCCACAGCTCACGTGCCATTCGGTTGGCGGCAGTGGTATAAAAGCTATTTTGTGAGAAAAAGCTTTCGGGAGAATCGGCCGAGAGTATCTCACCGTCGAAGAACAGCGCGCATCGGTCGGCAACTTCGGCGGCAAATTCGACATCGTGCGTGACCGTCAGAACGGTCATACCGTCGGCCTTCAGCTCACAAAGAATTGCTTTAAGTCTCTGCTTTGAGAAGGCATCAAGTCCCTTTGTGGGCTCATCAAGCAGCAGTATCTCGGGCTCGAGCAAAAGCAGCTTTGCCAAAGCGCACTTTTGCTGCTCGCCGCCGCTCAGATCAAACGGATGCTTGTGGAGCAAATGCGTTATGCCGACCCTTTGTGCAACGTTTTCGATAAGATCAGCCCGTTCGTTTTTCTTCACCTGCATAGCCTCGAGTATTTCGGAAAGATCGGCACGCACGGTATCCTTCAAAAACACAGTTTGAGGATTTTGCGGAAGAAATGCCAGCTTTTTGCGGTAAAGCGAATTTCCCTTATAAGCCTTTATCGGCTTTCCGTCGATTATCACCTTTCCTCTGTAAGCCTTATTGAGTCCCGATATGACATTAAGGGTGGTTGTTTTGCCGGTTCCGTTGCCGCCGAGAATACAGTATATCTCGCCCTTCATCACCTTAAGCGATGTTGAGCGAAGAATATCCGGCAGATCTCTTTCATATCTGAACCAAACATTTTTAAGCTCAACGGCCGTCTCCCCGTCTGTCTCATTCTTCACCCTCGAAGCGTATTGTGAGCACGGCTTAAAGCTTCGTTCCAAAAATTGCCGCCCTTCCTTAACGGTCAAGGGGCATTCTACGCTCGAATTCAAGCCCTCGAAGATGCGAACCGCACTCGGGAGTCCCAAAAGCATCGGATGTGAGCTTGACCTGCTTTTTAAAAGCGGCCCGATGTTCCGAGGCTTATCGAAGGCCGACACCTCTCCCTTTTCCATAACAAGCACCCTGTCGGCCATCGGAAAGGCCTCCTCAAGGCGGTGCTCGGCGATTACCACGGTCAGTCCCAATTCTCGGTTTAGCTTTTGAAGCGTTCCCAAAAAATCCGCTGCTGCGATCGGGTCAAGCTGACTCGTCGGCTCGTCGAGAATAAGGAGCTTCGGCTGCATCACCGTGACCGAGGCCAAATTCAAAAGCTGCTTCTGTCCGCCCGAAAGCTCGTCGGTCTTGCTTCTGAACCGATTTTGGATACCGAAATAGCTTGCAGTTTCTCCGACACGTCGGCGTATGGCCTCGGTGGGCATACCGATATTTTCAAGCCCGAAGGCAAGCTCATGCCAAACCTTGTCGGTCACTATCTGAGTATCGGGGTTTTGCATAACAAAGCCTATCTCCAAAGCATCGGTTCTTCGGTCAAGCTCGCTTTGCAGAGTGCCGTTATAATAAATTTTGCCCGAAAGCTCTCCGGCAGGAGCAAGCTCCTTTTTCAAAAGCCTCAGAAGGGTCGTTTTACCGCAGCCCGATTCTCCGCACACCACGATAAATTCTCCGCTCTTTATACCGAGTCCGACATTTCGCAAGGCAAAGGCTTCGGCCCCGGCATATTTAAAGCTCAGATTTTCGATACGCAATATTTCCATACAAGCGACTCCTTGACTTCGATAATAAACGGCAAAAGTGACAAAATTCCGAATGAAACATACACGCTCACGGCACCCGACGACATTTCAAGCTCACTTATCCTCGGATAATAATAAAACACCGTCGCACCTGTTGCCTCACCTGTCAGCGTGACAGCTATTGACAAAAGACATATTATGAGCAAGACTCCGTCTGCGGCCGAAAAGCGGAAAAGCCGTCCTGCCTTTCAGCCCATAGCCGCGTGCCCTCATAGAGGCGGCGGTGTCCATCGAATTTTCGAGCGATATCGACAGCATTGCCGAAAAAACACGCAGTGCGCTTCTTATTTTGTCGACATAACTGCCCGAGGAGTAAAGTCCCATTGCCTTTTGCGCCTTGCCGACCTTTTTCATCTGCCTTTTGAACATCGGGATAAATCTCAGCGCCATTGACAGAACAAGCGAAAGCTTCGGTACCGTTTTTCCGAAAAGGCAGAGCAGCTTATCGCTCGTCATTATTTCACTGTAACACCGGCACCAAAGCATAACGCCCACCACAGTCACCGCAAGTGCCGCTCCGTAAGCAAAGGCTTCGAGCGTGACGGGGTTTCCGTTAAGGAAAAACAACGGAGTTACACCGTTATGAGAAAACAACGGATTACTTATCGCCACAAGCAAAAACATCGGAACATAAAAACTCATATTTTTCAATATGTTCCGAGGCGGCTCCAAAACAATGCAGAACAAAATACCGCCTGTTAAGGCACTGCACTGCATTATCGGATTTGATATAAACATCGCCGCCGTCAGCACCGACAGAAAATACACCGCAAGCACAAACGGGTGACAGTTTCCGAAAGCCTTCACCGATTTTCACCGTCCTCTATCCAATAGCAACCGACGTCGTTGCCGAGATCGCAGGTATATACCCACTCAATGACCTGTCCGTCCCGAAGCTCATACTTTGAACAACCGTAATTCGGAAATTCTCCGTCAACACGGTACATCCAGCCCGAGAGCGGACCGCACGAAAATTCGTACAAATAATGAATACCCTGAACATAAACACTGCCGTAGCTGTTCTTGTTTGCCCCTTGGTATTCCATTTGTATTCGGTTATAGCGTACCGCTCGGTCGAGTATATCGAACACCGTATCACCGTCACGCAACACGTATTCGGTCGGCGCAAGTATAACACAGTCGGGCGGCACAAACTCATCCGACCTCAGAGCAGGATCAAGCTCTGAGTAGTTATCGAGCACAGTATCGCACCTAATACTTATGGTAACCGTTTTGCTTTCGGGCGTGATATCGTCTATATGTGTCAGGTAATATTCGTCGACCGACTGTATTTCGGTTCCGTTCAGCAAAACGGCCAAAATCAAAATTATGCCGAACACGGCAAGAATATCTTTTCTCACCCGAAAGCTCCTTTCTAATCGGATTCGTCTTCGTATAAGGCGGCAAGCTCTTCCATTTCACGCTGTTTTTTTCTTCTTCGCTTCAAGTTACGGCGAACAAGGAAAAACACCGTAACTGCCGCAACAACCGAAAGCACTGCTCCGATAACTATTGCTCCGGCAAGGTTATCGAGCTTCACCGCAGTTTTTATCACATCGTCAAACCGCTCTATCTTGCTCTTATCGTAGTCACTCAAGGCATTATACCGTGCGACGATTCCGTTAACGGTTTTTCGGTCCCTGAGCGTTATGCCGTCGAACGGATAAAGCTTTTCCCTTATATCGGCATTAAGACTGTCGATTTCCGACTGTATCGAGGCGATTTCCTTCTTGGCCGCCGTAAGCTTTTCGAGATAGCGGTCTTTTCCGTCGAACTCCTCACTCCTCAAAAGCTTATCAAGCAGGGCCGTAACGGTCACATAATGCTCGGTTGTAAGCTTTTTGGGCAAGGAGTCGACCGTCTCACGGTCGGTATTTGAAAAATAAAGTATGGCTTCGTCGCCGGATTCGTCGGACGGACTTTGCACCACCTCGGTCGTATCGGCAATTTCGGCTATATTTATCCCCTTTTCGGCGGCCGCCGCCGAAAGCTTGCGATAGCTGTAAACATAGCTTCTTTCATTTTCGGGCAAGGAATAAAACTCTTCGAGCATTTTTTCAAGCTTTTCCCGTTTGGTATCCGGTGTAATGCTTGAAATTTCGGCTTCAAGCGTTGCTATCCGTTGCTTCAGTGCTTCACTCTGCTCGGCTCTGAAATCGTAAAGCGTTCGCATACCGTTGGCCTGTCTCCAAATCGCCGCGATGGTATAAAGCGTTTGCTCGCCTGCCATGGTATTTGAGCTGTCGGGCAGTGAGGTGGGATTGTCGGCATCGTATGTAAAGGAGTGTATAAAGCCGCCGTCACTCATTCTGTACCGCATAATGCCGTCAAGCAGGGTGTTGCCGTTTTTTATAAAACGATTGTCGGTCAACGGGTCGATACCGAGGCAGCACAAAGCCACCGCAACCTGATCGGTGCTTTCGACGTTTTCGGTTCCCCAGCTTGCAAAATCTCCCGTATCAAGCTGAAGCTTCGAAAGACAGTCGAGCGCACCGTCGATCACACCGTAAACCGCCGAAACGTTCTCGCTTCCGTCGGATTTTTTAGTATATGTATAGATTTTTTCACTGTTATAATAAGGTGCCAAGGCCTGAATTGCCATGGCGGTAATATCGGGATCTGCGGCACTTTCGCTGAGTGCAAAGCCGCCGTCCTCAAGCTGACGCGATATTATCTCGACTATTATATCATCACGGGTGTAAAAGGCACCGTCGGGCACCTCATAGCGCATACTGTCAAGCGTTATAAGACCCCATATCCAACCGTTTATACCCTGTCTGCCGAGAGAGGTGGCTTTACCTCGGTTATAGATGCCGTCGGCGATAAGATTTATCGGTGCTCCGCTTTCATCTGTACCGAAGGACGTAGGGTCACCGCCGCAAGCAAGGATGCTGAGTGATATTCTGTGCCACTCGGTCGCCTTTGCGGCACCGAGCTTGCCGACTTCGGAGTATCGCTCCTCGACCCTGTCCTTTACGACCGCAAGATATCCGTCGTAGTTATCCTCTATCCCGAGCCTTGACATTCCGATTTGATACCAGTCTCCGGGAGTCGTCCCCGCAAGCTCAAGATACTTTTCATTTAAAAGGAAGCCGTCCGCCCCGGCACCGTTGTCTTGCTTTTCCCAACCGACTATTCCGTTTGCGACCGCGCGAATATCGTTCACACCGTCTGCCGCAGAAGCCGAAAATCCGTCGGCACAGAAAACCAACAGCATAAAGCAAGCTATGGCAAACGCAGTTTTTCTTATCACTTTATCGGCTTCCCTTCTTTTTTATATAAAATACCGCCGAAAGAACTGCGACCAAACCGACAGCCACGAATATCACAATCGGCAACGCCCTTGAAGTGCCGTTCTCACTGCCGTTTTCGGTCACCGAAGTCCCTGCCGTGTCACCGTCGGTCGGTTTAAGGCCTGGCTGTACCGTGCCGGCTGCCGATGTGCTGCCGTTGTCAGAGCCGTTGCCCCCGCAAGGCTCGGAGCCGTCACCGCCGAAGGTATTATCCGGCACCGTGTCGAAAGCAGTCGTGCCGTTCTTGTCGGATGTTGTGGGCAAGGTGCTCACAGCTTTTTCCGACGGATTTTCAAGGGCGTTGTTAAGCTCCCTCACTGCGGTGTCGACAGTGCCTTGCGAAGCATCAAGCTTGACCGCCGCCGCTATCGCACTGTCATATGCCTTTGACACATTGACTCTGTCGGTTAGTCCCGACACAAGTGCCGAGCATATTGACTTGGTCAGCATATCCTTATCGGCCACCGCAAAATATCCCGAGGTCGGCTGGGTATCAACATCGGGTATGCTTGTTCCGACCGAGCCGAAGCCGCCGATATCGGCGCCGTAGCCGAGTGTAAACTGAACTCTGACGACATCTCCGTCGGACAGATAGCTGTCGGCAAATCCGACGTTCGGGAATATGTTATTCACCGAATACATCCATCCCGAGCCGTTGGTTATAGCGAATTCTCCCAAATAGCCCATCCAATTTTTCTGATAATCACCCGGGTCATAGAAGGTCATCGTGCTCTTAAGATGCGGCTCGAGCACCGTCGGCACCGATGGCGATATATTCAAGGCTCTCGGAACAGCCGGTGTTCCGCTTTTTTGATAATTGTTGTATCTTGCTCCCTTAGCGGCACCGTCGGCGATATATGCAAGATAAAACGACGATTTCGGCTTTCCACCGTAGTAGCCGACAAAGCCGTTTGAATGTAAAAGCCTTATCAACTGTTCTGCGGCAGTTTCGCCCTCGTATATCGGCACCTCGCACGGGTATATCAAGTATCCGCTTTCCAAGGTAAAAAGCTCAACGCTCCAAACGGCAGTCCCGATTTTTTCGCCGTCCTGCGCCTTTTTATAGGTGATATGATATGTCAGCTCCTTGCGCTTTCCCCCGTCCGAGGAAGCCTACACCGTGACGGTATTCATTCCCTCTTCGGTAAATGTAAGGGTATAGCTTGCCTTTTCGCTGTCGTCCCATGTAGGCTCAAGCTTATTGCCGTTAAGCTTTACGGTGGCCTTGATTTTTTGCCCCGAGGAATTTCTCGCCCACACGTCAAAGGTCTTTTTGCTGCCGTATTGCACGGAATTATCGGCAAGTGTCACCTTAAGAGTCGGTCCCGATGCCGCCGACGACACCGGACAGGGCAGCAAAAGGCTTATCAAGACCAAGCAAAGCCCCAAGCATAACAGCCTTTTAAAGTTCAAAGCGTATCTTCCTTTCAGTATAACGGGAACAAGGAATGCGACCGTTTCGGGTCACATTCCTTTGTGTTTTAAACCGACTGCTTTTTCTTGAATATCGCAAGCACGAAAAGCACTGCCGCACCTGCCGACATTACAGTGAGATAAATTTTCATATTAAAGCTCTCTCCCGTTGACGGTGAGCCGTTCTCCGAACCGTTTTCAGAGCCCGAGCCTGCAGCTTCATTGCCGCTCGAATTATCTGCGGCGGCCTTGAGTGCGACCAAGGCATCCTCGGCCGAAAGCAACACGCCGATATTTCCGACAAAGCTCTTGGCCTCGGTTGAAAGCTCATCATATGCGGCACGTATTGCCTTCAGAGTATTCTCACTTTCGAGTGTGACGGTGCCGATCGCCGCAATATCGGCCGTTATTTTATCGACCGAATCGGCCTCCTCGGTGCTTTGGAAGGAAAGGAGAGGATATCCGCCGTTTGCAAGTGCATACCTGTCCGCCTTATAGCCCAAGCCCAAAAGTGTAACAAAAGCTTCCTTGCGCATTTCATCGGCCGTTTTTCCGACGGTCGTATCCGAGCCGTTGGAAATTCCGCACAAGCACAGCTCGGAATTATAATAGCAGTTTTTGACGGTGTTTTTATTGGTGATCGTTCCCACAATACCGCCCGCACCGTCGAGCGGATCGGTTCTTTTCAGTGTTATCTTACCTACATTATAGCAGTTTTCGATCGTGTGTCCGTCCTGCACTCTGCCGATGATGCCGCCGGCATCGTCTGCGGCAGTGATGCTGCCTGAGTTATAGCAGTCCGAAACAGTCACGTTGACGGTCACATAGCCCGTACGAGTGGTATCCAAATGACCGATTATGCCGCCGACGGAGCTGCTTTGCGACACAATGCTTCCTGTGTTGAAGCAGCCCTTCACAATGCTTGCACCGCCGTCACGGACGGTACCGATAAGACCGCCGCTGTATCCGCCGCAATAAATGTCGGCTCCGTTCCAGCAGTTGATGAAATCGGCACCGTTGCTCCACTTGGCGATAGCACCTATAAAGGAGCTTGTCGGTGCATTTATTTCACCGCTTGCAACTCCGACGTTCTTAATTACCGCATTGTTTCCGACATAGCCGAAAAGTCCTCCCGACGCAGAATAAAGATTGTCTATCACAAAGCCTTTTCCGTCAAACACTCCGTCAAACTGATAAGCAGAGCTTTGACCGATAGGTGTCCACGAGGACACGGAGCTGAGATCGATATGAGCGGCAAGTACAAAGTATTCACCCAAGAAGGTTTTTCCCTTGTTCACCCGTTTTGCAAGTTCTTTAAGCCCATCGGCGGTTTTTATTGTATACGGTGACTCGGCTGTGCCTTCTCCGCTCCACGGCATTTTTTCGTTGACCGTAACGGTGATCGAGGTCTTAAGTCCGCCATAGTAAATATAGACCTTTAAGGTGCCGACTCCGAGCGCGCCGCCGACCGACAGAGAATAATCGGTAACCTTTACCTCGGTTCCGTTATTGTTTTTCGCAGTAACGGTCATACCGGCAGTATCAAAGCTCTCTCCCTCGAAATAGACCAGCTTATCGGGCATCGTTGTAACCGACACCGATGCGATGTAAGGATCGTTTGTATCAAGCTTTGCTTCACCGCCGACAAGCTTCAATGCAGCGGCAAGTTCACTGTAGTTTCCGACATAACGGCGCTCGTCGGCCGGTACCGCACGGAACAGCTCAAGTGCCGCCTTTATCTTTGCCTTGTAATCCGAAGCATCGGGTGACGGAAGAGCTTTGATCGCTCCGACCGCCGCTTCTGTTGCCGCTTTTTCTGAAGCGGTCCAATCGCCGCGCATATCGTAAAGCGCGCGCATTCTGTTTTCAAGTCTCCACCAAGAAACAAGGGCATAGGTTGCCTGATCGTTGGCCATCGAATTCCAACCGCCGTTAAGCACGTGGCTGAAGCCGCCGTTCGACACCTTGAATCTCAGCATACCGTCGAGCAGTGTTTTACCGTCGGCAGTTATAAAGCGCTCATCCGCGGCAGGATTTATTCCGAGCGAGCAAAGTGCAACGACCACCTGTGAAATGCTCTCAACGTTGTCGGTATTCCATGAAGAGAAGCCAGCGTTGGAATTCATCATCGAGCCGAGGCGGTCAAGTGCCTCATTGATACATTCGGCAACTGTTTTTGAAACCTCTGTCCCTGTATTTTGGTTCACATATGTATAAAACGTTGTATCGTTATAATAAGGTGCAAGTGCCTGAATCGCCATGGCGGTCATATCAACATCCGAGACCGAGCCGTAGCCTCCGAGTACCCAACCGCCGTATTTGCTGCCGTTCACACCGTCGGCAAGCTGCATTTTGAGTATTTCGGTGATGAATTTTTCACGGGAGTATTTGGCATCCGACGGCACACCGTACATTCCCGTATCCATAGCGATAAGTCCCCATATCCAACCGTTTAAGCCTTGAGTTCCGGGGCCGGATTTAAGAGAATTGTTATAGCTTCCGTCGGCTATAAGGTCAATAACGCTTCTGTTATATTCTCCGAAAGCGGTGGGGTCACCCCGAAGAGCGGCAATAGCCACGACCGCTCGGTGCCATTCGGTTGCCTTGGCACTGTGAAGGATGCCGTTGTTTTCGGCATACGTCGTTTCGATATATGCCTTCATTGCGGCAAGATAATCCTCATATCCCGTGCCGTCGTCTATGATATAGCAGTATTCTCCCGACTGATAGTAGCCGAAACGACCCATTGCAAGCGCCATCCAGTCGGTCGCAGTCGAGCTTGCACCCCGCATATAGCCTTCGCTTCCGAGAAGCGTTCCCGTAACCTTTGAATTCATCTTTGCGCTGTTAACCGCCGCTTTTATGTATTCCGCAAGCTCTGCCGAAAGAGCGGTGCTCTCGATAAATGCGGGTCTTTGGGGAGCCTCGGTGCTGACCTTGCTTTCCCACGAAAGCTTGGGTGTGCCGTTTGACGAAACAAACGCCGAGCCGAGGGCAGAAGCGGATATTGTTTCGACCTCGGTGCCGTAGCCCTTGGTATTTTTGCCGCTGTTTTTAAGATAATAACAGTTTTCGACAGCACCTCTTGTTACGCCGACAACAGTGCCGATGTTATTGCCTCTGCCGGTCGTGTCGGTCACCGTGCCCGCGTGGTAGCAGTTTTTGTACGACACGGTGTAGGCCTTATGGCTTCCGCCGATACCGCCGACCGTCGCAGGACCCGAAACCGTTCCGACGTTATAGCAGTTTTCGACCGTCGAGGAGTTGGAGCCTTGTCCCACAACGCCCGACACGGCACTCGAACCGCTGACACTTCCGCTTACGGTAACGCCCTTAACCGTGCCGCCGTTGACATAACCGAAAAGTCCGATGTTCGAGCCCGAAGCGATATAAAGTCCGCTTATTACGTGACCGTTTCCGTCAAAGGTGCCCTTGAACGGATTTTGTGATGTGCCTATCGGTTTCCAGGCATTATCCTCTCCGCCGAGATAAATATTGACCGAAAGCACAACGGTCTTGCCCTCATATGAGCTTCCCGAATTGACTTCGGCCGCAAAGTTTCTCAGATCGGCCTCGGTTTTCAGCTCGAGGTCGGCAGAAGCGGCGAAAACAGATATCGGCAGCACCGATATAAAAAGAACCGTTGCGAGAATACACGCAATAAAGCTGCAGAGTTTTCTTTTCATTTTGATTCCTCCGAAAAAGCGATTTTTGATTTTTCCTTATTACAAACCTTGCTCTTTGCCGCTTTTTGGGACGATCGCCTATGCTTTGAGGAGCTCACTGTCGGTCGCTTCGGTTCCTTAAGCCCGGCGGCCTCCAATGCTCTCGGCCAGGGACCGAGTGCTGCCTTGATTCGTGAGCGTGTCGGCTCATCGAAATCATCCTTGTGAGGCAATCTTCCGATTTCACGGCATTTTTGTCTCAAAAGCTCTTCCGCCAAGGCTCTTTTTTCTTCAGATATCACTTTGACTCTCCTTAAAACAAAAAACTCTCCCAACCGAAGGTTGGAAGAGTACAACAGACTTAAAGTACGGTTTAACAGACCCCGATAAGCATTAAAAAAAGAGCGCTCCCGAGGCCGCAATGCGGCGATAAATCGGTTGCACTCTTCTCACCAAAGTTGTGTTAAACCTAAAAAGACACGGCAGGTATCCTGACTTATGATCAAGCGGAAAATTTCCGCAAGGAAGCATCCCTTCTCGGGAGTTACCCCAATGGTTACGATGCTCCTGTCTCGTCAAATACAGTAATGGCGGTTGTTCCGGATTCGAACCGGATTCCCTTTTACAT
>CAZWLH010000007.1:0-41319 GCA_964634675.1 uncultured Eubacteriales bacterium | reverse complement strand
AGGACTGAAAAACAAGTCCGAAATGCAGACGCTTTTCACGAAGCTCGGCATCGGTACGCTTGGTTTTGATACTGCCGTCGAAAATCGTTTCGCCGTTGACCGAAATCGTACCGACATCGGCAAACTCAAGTGAGTTGAGACAGCGAAGCAGAGTCGTCTTGCCAGAGCCCGAGGAGCCGATGACCGACAAGACCTGTCCCTTTTCGAGCGTAAAATCGATACCCTTTAAAACTTCGGTCTTGCCGAAGCTTTTACAAAGATTTAAAACCTCTAAAACTGCCATTTACCCACCTCATTCCTTAAAATATGCAAGCTTGTTTTCTATTTTCTTGAACAGAACGGTCAGTATTCCGCTGAAAGCAAGATAATAAAGTCCAGTGAAGAACAGCGGCCAAACAAGACCGTGCAGAGTGTCACTGTAAGAGCCGAGCATATCCTCACCTATTTTGATAATCTCGGGGAAGGCTATTATTCTTGCAAGCGAAGTATCCTTTACAAGAGTTATTATCTCGTTGGACATCGGCGGAACTATTCTTTTCACCATCTGCAAAAGCGTAATCTTGAAGAAGATCTGCGATTTTGAAAGACCCAGTACCTGACCTGCCTCCTGCTGACCCTTGGGAACTCCCTGAATACCACCGCGATAAATCTCGGAGAAATAGCAGGCATAGTTCAGAATAAAGCTGAAGGCCGAGGCGGCAAAGCGGTTATTTTCGCCGAAATATGACCAAACGGGCCAATCAAGCATCATCGACGGGAAATAGAAGATTATCATAAGCTGAAGCATCAGCGGTGTTCCGCGAATTATCCAGACTATGGTCTGAATAACAATGCTCAAGGGCTTGAATTTGCTCATTGAACCGAAGGATATGAGCAAGCCTAAGGGAATAGCTCCTATCAGGGTGACCGCAAACAGCAAAAGTGTGTTTACGAAGCCCTCATTCAAGGCGTTAAAAACAATTGGAAACTGCTCTGCAAAAGTCATTATAGGCTCCTTTAAACAGACCGAAAACAGAGAGCTTTTGTGCTCTCTGTTTTTCGGAACGTAACATTTAATATAGTACTTATTTTATGATTGCAGCCTGAACGCCGTACTTCTCGGCAACTTCAAGCATTTTACCGTTCTCAAGGCACTTATAGAAGAATTTATTAAGCTCTGCGGTCAAATCGGAGCCCTTGCGGAAGCCGACGCCGTATTTTTCGCTGTTGAGCGAAACAGTATATGTAAGATCGGGATAGCTTGTTCCCTCACCGATCATGGCACAGGCCATAAGCGAGTCGATGATAGCGGCATCGGAGGTTCCTGCGTTGACCTCCATCAAGGCGTTAGCCTGCTTGGGGAACTCGGTGAAATTGAAGCCGTTCTCGGTTGCCTGAGTTTCACCGGCCGAGCCAGCCTCAACCGCAAACTTAAGGCTCTTGCAGGCCTCAACGGTCTTGTAGCTCTCGGCTACCGACTTGGGGAGTACGACGACCTGTGCGTTGTCGCAATATGCATCGGAAACATCCATAAGTGCCTTAACACTGTCGGAAATGGTCATACCGTTCCAAACACAGTCGATGTTCTTGGAATCAAGCTCGGTGTGCTTCTTGTCCCAAACGATCTCAACATACTTAACCTTTACACCGAGGCTGTCGGCAAAAAGCTTTGCCATTTCGGCATCAAAGCCGACCCAATTGCCGTCTGCATCCTTATAATCCATAGGTGCGAAGTTGGTGATACCGACTACCAAGGTTCCCTTGTCCTTTACATACTCAATGTCGGAATCGCTTCCGCCGCAAGCGGTGAAGCAGAAGGCACAAAGTATAACTGCCAAGGCAAGGCTTAAAATTTTGATTGCTCTTTTCATAATATTCCCCTCATTCGAAATTTGTTTTAAAGCGTTGTTCGCTTTAGCGTGTTAACATATTACCACGGTAGTGTGAAAATGTCAAGTCTTTTTTGAAAATTCTTTTTAAAAAACCGTCTTTTCTTCGGTCAATAGGAAAATATTGACGGAATATTTGTTCTGTTTGTATTTACTTTTAACGCAAAATAATGTAAAATATAAGCGATATTGGTTAAGATATTTTGGGAGAGATAATGATGACTGATAAAATAATAATCAAGGGTGCAAGAGAGCACAACCTTAAAAATGTTGATATCGAAATACCGCGCGACAAGCTTATAGTTTTCACGGGACTTTCCGGCTCGGGAAAGTCCTCGCTTGCCTTTGACACACTGTACGCCGAGGGTCAGCGAAGATACGTCGAATCGCTTTCGAGCTATGCCCGTCAGTTTTTGGGACAAATGGAAAAGCCCGATGTTGACAGCATTGAGGGACTTTCGCCAGCAATTTCAATAGATCAGAAGACCACCTCGAAGAATCCGCGTTCGACCGTCGGCACCGTGACCGAGATATACGATTATCTGCGTCTGCTTTATGCCCACGTGGGTATCCCACACTGCCCCGTTTGCGGCCGTGAGATAGTAAGGCAGTCTGTCGATCAGATAGTCGACCGAATACTTGAAAACGGCGAAGGTGACAAAATCCTCATAATGTCACCCATAGTACGTGCCAAAAAGGGCGAACACGTCAAGCTTCTCGACAAGATCCGCAAGGACGGCTATGTCCGTGTCCGTGTTGACGGTGAGGTTTACGATCTTTCCGAAGAAATTAAGCTCGAAAAGACCAAAAAGCACACTATCGAGGCCGTTATTGACCGTCTCGTTTTAAAGGACGGCATTGCCAAGCGCTTGGCCGACAGTATCGAGACCGCCTTGAAGCTTTCGGGCGGTATCGTGACCGTTTCGGTCGTCGGCGGCGGTGAATATACCTTTTCGGAAAATTATGCCTGCCCCGACCACGACGTCAGTATGCCCGAGCTTGCACCGAGGATGTTTTCCTTTAACAGTCCGTTTGGTGCCTGCCCGACCTGTACCGGTCTCGGTATATTTATGAAGATAAATCCGTTGCTCCTCATTCCCGATGACTCGAAGTCATTAGCCGACGGATGTATCAGAGCAAGCGGCTGGGGCACCACCGGTTGGGGTGCAAAGGAAGAGGGAACCATCGCTCTTATGTATTATAAGGGTCTTGCCGCACATTACGGCTTTGACATAAATACCCCCTACCGCGACCTGCCGGAAGAGGCGAAGCAGGTCATAATGTACGGCTCGAACGGCAAAGAAATCACCTTCACCCGTAACAGCACTTGGGGCGGCGGAAACTTCAAAGCACCGTTCGAGGGCGTTGTCAACAATCTTGAGCGCCGTTATAAGGAAACAACAAGCGAGTTTTCAAGAACCGAGATCGAGTCACTTATGACCGAGTGTCCCTGCCCCGACTGCAAGGGCGCAAGACTCAAGTCGGAGATATTGAGTGTCACGGTCGGCGGACTGAATATTAAGCAGCTCTGCGATCTGCAAATCGTCGATGCACTGAAATTTTTCGATACACTGCAGCTCGACAGGCGAAGTGAAAGCATTGCCGCTCCTATTGTAAAGGAGGTTTGCTCGAGACTAAACTTTCTTGTGAGTGTCGGTCTCGATTATCTCACACTGTCACGTGCCTCGGGCACACTTTCGGGCGGCGAAAGTCAGAGAATCCGCCTTGCAACGCAGATCGGCTCCTCGCTTATGGGCGTTTTGTATATTTTGGACGAGCCGAGCATCGGACTTCATCAGCGTGACAACGAAAAGCTTTTGGCAACGCTTTGCCGGCTCCGTGATCTCGGCAACACGGTCGTTGTTGTCGAGCACGACGAGGATACTATGCGTGCCGCCGACCATATCGTCGATATCGGTCCGGGTGCGGGAATACACGGCGGTCATGTTGTCTGCTCGGGAACTCCCGAAGAGATCTGCCGCTGCACAAAATCGGTCACCGGCGACTATCTTTCGGGTCGAAAGAAGATACCCGTTCCGACAACCCGAAGAAGCGGAAACGGCAAAAGCATAAAGATAATCGGTGCTTCGGAAAACAACCTTAAAAATGTAAATGTCGAGCTTCCGCTCGGAAAAATGATCGGTGTCACCGGCGTTTCGGGCTCTGGCAAATCGTCACTCGTCAACAGCGTTTTGTATCAGCGACTCGCCTGTGAGCTTAACGGTGCCAAGCGCATTTGGGGACGTCATAAGAGCATTGAGGGACTTGAAAATCTCGATAAGGTAATTGAAATCAGTCAGTCACCCATCGGACGAACCCCTCGCTCGAATCCTGCCACCTATACGGGTGTTTTCAACGATATACGTGAGCTTTTCGCCGCCACTAAGGAGGCCAAGGCCAAGGGCTATAACGCAGGACGTTTTTCGTTCAACGTCAAGGGCGGACGGTGTGAGTCCTGTGAGGGCGACGGCATAATCAAGATCGAAATGCACTTTTTGCCGGATATTTATGTTCCCTGCGATGTTTGCAAGGGCAGCCGCTATAACCGTGAGACCTTGGAGGTAAAATACCGTGACCAAAGTATCTACGATGTTTTGGAAATGGCGGTCGAGGAAGCTATGTACTTCTTCGAAAATCATCAGAAAATATACCGCAAGCTCAAAACCCTTTACGACGTCGGTCTCGGATATATCAAGCTCGGACAGCCTGCCACTACCCTTTCGGGCGGTGAAGCTCAGCGTGTCAAGCTTGCGACCGAGCTTTCCAAGCGTCCCACGGGCAGAACAATGTATATTTTGGACGAGCCGACAACGGGTCTGCACACGGCCGACGTGCACCGTCTTATCGACGTGCTCAACCGTCTTGTCGATGCCGGCAATACAATGGTGATAATCGAGCACAACCTTGATGTCATAAAATCGGTCGATCACATAATCGATTTGGGACCCGAGGGCGGCGACCGCGGCGGAAATATCGTTGTTACCGGCACACCCGAACAGGTTGCCGAGTGCAAAGAGTCCTATACGGGACAATTTTTGAAAAAGTTGCTTTGATTTTCACAACTGTTTACACAATGTTCACTCAGTGGACCTAAAAATAATGTAAAATTGACTCAAAGTAAAAGGCGGTGAAGACTTGTTCGGGTATATCAGGATCAACAAGCCTGAGCTTAAGGTGAAGGAATTTGAAATATACAATGCGCTTTACTGCGGTCTTTGCCGACATTTGGGTAAAAGCTACGGCGCTTTGTCAAAGCTTTGCTTAAGCTATGATATGACCTTTGTCTCACTTTTGCAGGCGGCATTGACCGACGGCTGTGACTGCTTTGAGCAAAGAAGCTGTCGGGTCAATCCTTTGAAAAAATGCACCTATTGCAAAAACGACCGGGAAATTCAGGAGCTTGCGGCCGCCGCAAGTATGGCGATGTGCGATATGAAGCTTCGCGATGAGATCGCCGACCACCGCTTTCCTTTAAGTCTTTGCTATCGCTTTTTAAAATTGCTGATTTCTCGCGGTATCAAAAAGGCTTACAAAAAATATCCCGAGCTTGAAAGCGTTGTATCAAGCTATGAAGCCGAACAGCTTGCGGCAGAAAGTACCGAGCACTGCAACTTAGACCTTGCGGCCGAGCCCTCGGCAAAGGCGGTCGGCAGAATACTTTCAATGATAAAATGTGACGAAAAATACAAATTCGTACTTCAAAGAATGGGCTACTGCCTCGGAAAATGGGTTTATCTCTGCGATGCCGCCGACGACCTTTGCAGTGACATCAAAAAGCATCGCTTTAATCCGCTCACAGCCGAGATACCTGTCGGCGCAGACCCCAAGCGCTATGCCGAGCAGCGGTTGGTTCCGCTTATGAATAATTGCTTTATTGAATGTGCAAATTATTCCGAGCTTTTGAACATAAAAAAGTACAAAGCAATATTAGACAACATACTTTATGAGGGACTGAAAGTCCGACAAAAACAAATATTTCAAGAGGAGAAAGCAAAATGAAAGACCCCTATGAGGTTTTAGGCGTATCACGTGATGCGACCGACGAGCAAATCAAAGCCGCTTACCGTGATAAGGCAAGAAAATTTCATCCGGATAATTTTTCCGATAATCCTGCGGCGGCCGAAATGGCGACCGAAAAAATGCAGGAGATCAACGAAGCGTATGACAGCATTATAAACCACCGCAAAAGCAAAACGGGAAGCGGCTCGGGCTATAAAAACAACTGGGGCGCAGGCAACGAAAACGCCTCCTCGTCGTTCAACGATGTGCGTCGTCTTATCAGCTCGGGGCGTTTTGAAGAAGCACAGGAGGTTTTGGACGGCGTTCCTCCCGAACGCAGAGATGCAGAGTGGTATTTTCTCAATGCCACCGTGCTTTACAGGCGCGGATGGTTTGATGCCGCTTATACAAGTATGGCCGCCGCCGTCAGAATGGACCCCTCGAATGCCGAATACCGTGCCGCTTTGAACCGTATGCAGCAAAGCCGCAACGGCTACTCCGCCTACGGTAGAGGCGGCTATGACAACGGCAATGCAGGCTGCTCGATGTGCGACTGCTGTGCCGGTCTTATGTGTGCGGATATGTGCTGCCGCTGTATGTGATATGAAGAAAACCGTAAAAATCACGGCCTGCGGAATAATATCGGCCTTGGCGGTCGTGCTGATGATGGGAACAAACATCCCGATACTGCTTTACACCGTGCCGGCGTTGGTAGGAATGTTCTATATCGTCCCGGCAATCGAATTCGGGACAAAATGGGCGTTTCTCTGCTACGGTATCACCTCGGTGCTCGGACTGATACTCCCGACCGAGCGTGAAGCACTTGTTGTGTTTATCGGTATTTTAGGATATTATCCGATATTGAAAATGCTGATAGAGCGGCTCGGCAGGCGTATTATCGAATACATTACAAAGTTTGCGGTCTTCAACGCAAGCCTTTCGGCTTCGTATTTTGTCATAATAAAGCTTTTGGGCATTGAGGCAGTGGAAAGCGGTCGGCTCGGATTTGCCGCCACCGTATCGGTTTTGGCCGTGGCGGCCAACATCGCCTTTGCGATATATGACTTTGCGCTGACAAGGATAATCACCGCATATTTCATAAAATTCAGAAAAACCGTCCGCAAGGCGCTCGGAATAAAAGGAAAATATTGAGGTTAAATTTATGTGGAACGGTAAAAACAAAGCCGTCACCTTCAGCTATGATGACGGCGTGACACAGGATATTCGTCTTATCGAAATACTCAATAAACACGGCCTTAAAGCTACTTTCAACTTAAATTCGCAGCTTTTGGGTCAAAAAAATGAGCTTGTGCGCGGTGGCGTAACGGTAAGACACGACAAAAATGCGGCTTCCGACGTTAAAAGCATCTACCAGGGACACGAGGTTGCAGCACATACACTGACCCACCCGTCACTTCCGACACTTTCCGACAGTGAGGTCATACGTCAGGTCGAGCAGGACAGGCAGGCGCTGAGTCGGCTTGTCGGCTATGATGTTGTCGGAATGGCGTATCCCGGCGGAGGTATCAACAACGACGAGCGTGTAGCCGAGCTTATCAAGAACAACAGCGGTATCAAATACGCTCGCACGATAAAATCGACATACTCCTTTGAACCGCAAACCGATCTGTACCGATTCAATCCCACGGTCTATCACGTTATGGAGCAACCGAGGGAAAAGCTCTTTGAGCTTTTGGAACGCTTTTGCAATGCGAAGTCAGATTATCCGTGTCTGTTTTACATTTGGGGACATTCATATGAGTTCGATATTGACAACTCCTGGGATTATTTTGAAGAATTTTGCCGTGAAATATCGGGTGAAAGCTATATTTTTTACGGCACAAACCGTGAGGTTCTGCTATAAAATATCAAACGACTCGGCACACCGCCGAGTCGTTTCGTTTTAGATTTCAAGCTCAAAGCCGTCATAAGCCGCCGTTATGCCGTATTTTAGCATTTCGTCGCTTAAGGTTTTGTGATCGGTATGAAGCGTTTTGGCCATATGGCTGATGCAAATTTTGCCGATATAGGGCTTCAGCGTTTTCTGCATTTCCAAAACCATATTGAGGTTGTTGTGCTCGAAAATGCGGTAATCACCGTCGATGAAGCCAACCGTGGCATCGAGCACGGCAACTGAGGGCTTGAATTTTTTTATCGCCTCAAACTCATCGAGTCCAAGCCACGCACCGTCAAGCCCGTAGAAAAGGGTCTTCTCGCCGTCGCTTATCATAAAATGCACAGTTCCCTCGCAGGTTCCGTGGTTACCGTGATAGGCGGTGACGGTATATTTTCCGAGCACTTTTCGGTCGCCCTCTTTAAAATCGACGAACTCGGCACCGGCGGCAGTCAGAGTCTTGACCGTATTTTCATCATAGTGATCACTGTGACGGTGGGTGTTTATGATGTATTTTATTTCGGAAATGCCGTTTTCGTATTCACGCAGTGCGTCGATAACCTGCGGACCCGGATCAATAAGCAGATTTCCATCGATGACCGCCGAAGACAGTCTGCGAAATTCGGCAGCACCCAAGGGCTTCTCGATCGGCCAGTCGGCAGCACCCGTGCCTAAAAACTTGATTTTCACGAAAATTCCTCCCTAAAAAAAGCAGGCAACACAGCGCTTGCTTAAAATTTAAATTTCGAGCGCCTTGCGGAGCTTCTTATTGCTTTTGAAATCGTGCACCGATGCCTTTGCCGAAGCCTTTAAGAACGGGTAGTCGGCAAGATATTTTTCGGCGGCAGCATCGAATTTTTCGGGCTCGCTGCCGAATGCACCGGCCAAAATGACCGAGCAGATGAGGTCTGCAACAACAAGCTCGCCCTCATAGTGCATATCACCGAGCATATTCCAAAACTTGGTGAGAGTCTTTTTATTTTTCGCTTCATCGGCCATAAGCTCACGCATTTTTTCAACGCCGTAGTGCTTATAGAAGTCGACATAGAGAAAATCGCCGTATTTTGCGACGGAATCCTTATAATTTTCCTTATACTGAGGGAACATTGCAAGGAATTTCTGCGTGAAGGCTTCAACGCCGGGTTCTGTACCGAGTGCGGCCTTTTCGGGCATTGCGATTTCCTTGGTTGTGCCGTCTGCGACCTTGACGATCTTAACGCCGAGATCCTTTGCAACCGCCTCAAGAAAATCCTCGCCTATACAGAGAGTATCCTTGGGACCGTGGTCGTTTTCGTCAAAGAACCATGTGCTCAGCACGGTATAGCCTTCGGTGTCGGTCGGTGCGACCGATACGCTGAACTCACGCTTGGCCTCATCGTAAGCGATCTTATAGGTCTTAGCCTCACCCTTGAAAACTCCGGGCTCAGACTCGGTCGAGGAAAAGCCGTTTTCCGACAGAAGACCCGATATAACCTCGCCGACTTCTTTTAAATACTGAATATTCATTAAAACATACGCTCCGATTTATAAAGTTATCTTGCAATATCAATTATATCACATACTTTAATATTTGTCACTAACTTTTTTACCGTCAGATCAAGAGTTTTCGGCAGCGCCGCTTGCAGCACCGATAGCATCGTAAATGCAGGTGGGCGTTGCGAATATCTTAAGCGGCCACTGCGGATCTGGGCCGAACTTAAAGCGCTCGACAGCGCAGAACTCAGGGCCGTTTTTGTTGCCGGTCTGAATTACCCAGTGATAGCCGTTCTTCTTGCCGACATATATCGTTATATGGTCGGCTTCCTTTTTGCCGGGGCTGTCAAGGTCACGGAATACGATGATCGAGCCTATGGGAATCTCTTCATCGGGAGTGAATTTGATGCCTGCCGCCTCATTCTTTGCGGTAAAGCCGATGTTGTAGGTATATCCCTTTTGAAGCCACTTCTGAGCGGCAAGATAAAAGCTCTGCGCGTTATACGACCTTTCGGGTATATCAAGGCAGGAGGTATCGATCTTCGCAACATTGGGGAGATAGTTGAAGTAAACATATGTGGCAAACGACGCGCAAACAAGGCCGTGCTTCTCAAAATATTTGATATTCGGCAGACCCTCGCTCGTTGTCTCCTGACCAGAGCTTCCGGCACCGTAGGTTATATTCGAAAGCCAGCCCCTGTGCTTTTTGTCCTTTGAAAGGATATATGTCCACATAAGTCCGTCGTTGCGGTGCTTTTCAAGATTATATCCGGTATAGGTCAAGGCATCGAGAAAAACGTTATCCTCAATATCAAGCTCGGTATTGTACTTGTATCCCGGGAAAAGGACACTGTCGATCGGTCTTTCGGTAGTGCTTTCCGGCTCGGACACCGTCGGTTTTGTGACAGGCACCTTGATTTCCTCGCTTGAAGTAACCCCCGAGGAGGAAGCCTGCTCCTCGGAAGAAACCTGCTCTTCTGAAGAGGTTTGCTCAGCCGACTCTGTCTCTGAGGTCGACGGCTCGGAAGGAGTAACGACCGTTGCGGTACTGTCGGACGGCTTGGCCGCAGTGAGCTTGTCACTTGAAGAGGACGACAAGTCGACGTCACGGCCGGCAATAACCCAGACACCGACAAACAAGCAGGCCGCAAGGGCAATTGAAGCTATCATAATTATATTTTTCTTTTTCATTCGTTTCACCGTTAACAATTATTCGCACTTTGAGTGCTTAGCACATTTTATCATATTATGCCGGCTTTTGCAACATATAATATGCCGAAACTCAAGACTCGGACAGGCTTTGGCCTGTGCATTTTTTTAAAACTCATAAAAAGGCCCGGATTTTTTTCATCCGAGCCTTAATGCTTTAATTATTTCTCGCAGCTGTCATCATAGCTGAGGTTCGGGACATACTTGCAGAATTCCTTGAACTCTTTTCTGTAATCTCCCTCGATCTCAACAAAATGGTGGATATAAGGTCCGTCAAGCAAACGGTTCTCGACCTTGTCGAGATTGTCGAACTCGCCCCAAATATAGGTACCGTGGGTTTGAGGGCCTTCAACGGTATTGCAAAGGAGCGGAAGAACCATATACTTGCCGCTTTCCTGATCGATACGGGCAACGGTATAGGTGCCGTCCTTGCCTCTGAACCACTCACGCTGATTTACGAGACGTGCGGTGCTGTCAGGAGCCTTGACCGAAAGCGGGAACGGTCCGCAATGCCAAAGAAGCTCGGCATTTTTGTTTTTGGGATGGCGAACGGTAAACTCACCGAGGAAGGGACGAACCTTGCCGAGAGCGGCACTTGTGAGCAACGAAGCGGTGATAGCGCAGTGCATATCGCTCTCGCAGCTTACATAGTAGCCCATATCGTTCAAGATGCCGAATACGGAGCAGGGACATAGACCGTCGAACATCTGCGGAAAGCCCGTCCAGCACTCGCTCGACATAACATCGACGTTGTATTCCTTAAACAGGCGCTTGTATGTAACGACAAGGATCGACATTCTCTCGACATAATCGGGAGTGAGATCGTCCATTTGATAGTTGTCATAGAAGATCTTTTCGACCTCTTCGACCTCCTTGGGCATTTCTTCCTTTACTGCCTTGAAGGTCTGCTCAACAAAAGCAAAGTTTATGGGGATTATGCGGATTCCGAACTTTTCCATAAGCTCGCCCTCGTTCCAAATGACCGAGAAGAACGGCTTCGGACGTGCACCGAGCTGACCGACACGCATACCCTTGAAGTTTTTGACCATACAGGCCACTCTCACAAAGCTGTCAAAGCCCTCTGCAAAGGTGTCGGACTCGACACGGCAGCAGTTGATGTGGCTGAACGGAATGTGGTATCTCTGCATCTGACGGGAAAGACCGAAGGAACCGCACTGAGAGTCGGTCGGACGCATACCGTCAACATAGTATTCGTCATCGAGCGGAGCCCAGATACATACCGGCTTATCGATAGCCTTGGCAAGATCTGCGGCGGCCTCTTCGTTGCCGAAGTTGGCGTTGATGATGAGCACTGCATCGACATTTGCCTCTTTAAAACGGGCAACGGCAGCCTCAACAGATTCCTCATTGTAAATGAGGTCATTGCAGCCCAAGCCGACGGTGTCGACGAACTCAACGTTCTCACTCGCAAAGTTATCCTCGATATACTTTACGAATCTGTGGCCTCTTTCCTCGGCCGAGACCCATGTGAGGAAGGTCTTGGCAGGGCGGTTGGTCGTGTCACGGCGAAGCGGAACAAGACCGATTTTTACCTTATAATCAAACATAAATAACACCTCGCGAAATTTTGTTTATTATATTATCGTACATCAATTGAAAAAATGCAATAGGATTTTTGACAAAATATGGAGTATTCGGTATTATTCTGCACCCGAGAAGTCCCCGAGCTCGTTTTTGGAGGCGGCCTTTAAATATGCGTTGATGAAGCCGTCAAGTGCTCCGTCCATAACGGCGCCAACATTACCCGACTCAAATCCCGTTCTGTGATCCTTTACAAGTGTATATGGCATAAAAACATATGAACGGATCTGAGAACCCCAGGCTATCTCCTTCTGAACACCCTTGATATCCTCGATCTTGTCAAGATGCTCACGCTCCTTTATTTCGACAAGCTTTGATTTAAGCATTGTCATGGCGACTTCCTTGTTTTGGAACTGGCTTCGCTCATTCTGACAGGCAACGACTATTCCGGTCGGCAGGTGGGTTATACGAATGGCGGATTCGGTCTTGTTAACGTGCTGTCCACCTGCGCCGCTCGAACGGTAGGTGTCGATTTTAAGATCCTCTTCCCTTATCTCGATGTTGACATCGTTGGATATCTCGGGCATAACCTCAAGTGAAGCAAATGAAGTATGACGTCGGCCCGACGAATCGAACGGAGAAACTCTGACAAGGCGGTGAACGCCGTTTTCGCCCTTAAGATAGCCGTAAGCGTTTTCACCGGTAAAGGTCAGCACCGCACTCTTAAGGCCTGCCTCTTCACCGTCCAAAAAGTCGACCATACTTACCTTGAAGCCGTGACGCTCGCCCCAATGGGTGTACATACGGACAAGCATCGAAGCCCAATCCTGCGCCTCGGTACCGCCGGCACCGGCGTGGAAGGTCAAAATGGCGTTGTTTGCATCGTATTCGCCGATGAGAAGTGTCGCAAGACGCTGCTCCTCAAGGCTTGAAAGCACCTCGTCAACGCTTGCGGTTATCTCGTCAAGCATCGACAGATCGCCCTCCTCGTCCGACATATCGATGAGAACAAGCGTATCCTCATAGGTTGAAACAAGCTTTTCGTATTTTTCCACCTTGGATTTCAAGCGGCTTGTTTTCTGCTGTATTTCCTGCGCCTTTTCAAGGTCATCCCAAAAGCCGGGAGCGGCCGCCTGTATCTCGCAGGACTCTATCTCTCTGCGGAGGTAATCGAGTCCGAGTGCCTCGCCGAGCTCCTTTATATCGGAGTCGACGGCAGTGAGCCTCGCCTTCTGTTCTTCAAATTGAAGCATATTATGAATTCCTACCTTTCGTTAAAGCAAAAGCACGCCAATTTTCGCAAACGGCATCGTCTATCACGGTGAAGCCGAATTTATCGAAGGCCTCCTTTACGTCATCTTCCCTCACATCGATAATTCCCGAGCAGATAAACACGCCGCCGTCCTTCATATATCGGTCGACGTTTTCAAGCAGTGAAATTATGACATCGGCGACGATATTAGCACAGACAACGTCATATTTTCCGCTTATCTTATCGCAAAGGTCACCCTTTATATATGTTACCTTTTCGGAAATATTATTCATCTCTGCGTTTTCGGCGGCAACCTTTACGGCAACGGGATCGATATCGACACCGTCGGCGTGGGCGGCTCCGAGCAGAACGGCGGCTATACTCAAAATGCCGCTTCCACTGCCGATATCAAGCAGAGTCGTACCGTCCTTTACGTATTTCTCCAAAAGTGCGAGGCACATTCTCGTCGTTGCGTGCGTTCCCGTACCGAATGCGGCACCCGGATCGATGCTCAGCATCTTGCGTCCGTCCTTATTATCGTATTCCTCCCAGCTCGGGCGAATGACAAGCTTTTCGCCGATCTCGGTGGTTTTGAAAAACTTTTTCCAGTTATCCGCCCATTCCTTTTCGCTGATGCTGCCGGTATCTATCTCACAGGGAATACCGACCGCCGCATAGCGCTCCTTAAGGTATGCGACCGCCTCAAAGGGATTTTCCTCATTACTGATGTATATATGAATTATACTTACGGTCCTGTCCTTTTTGATAAGCTCCTCATCGATCATATCGATGTGAGCTATATCGAGCGCATCCTGCTCCAAATTGGAATAGTCTTCGACATATATTCCGTAAGGAACGGCCATATTGGCAATGGCCTCGGCCGTTTCGGTCTCGGCCACGGGGACCTTGATCATTATTTCTGTCCAATCCATTAAATTTACTCCTTAAAATACGGCAAAACTCACGTTCAGCCTATAATCCACGGTAATTATAACACATAGCACTCGGGAAATAAACAAAAAATTTCATATTTTATAAAATTTCGGTCTTCTGCCCGAAGCTTATCGGCTTTTTACGCCGAATTTGCCGAAAACGGTGCAAGAAAAAAGCACACCGATTATCTCAGGCCGCTTGAGCCTTTTATTAAAGTAATTGATTTTTTTTACACGGTGTAGTATAATTGCTTGTGGAATATTACAAAACGATTTCCCCCGAAAAGGAGATTTTAATTTATGATTTGGCATAACGCTTCGCCCGACGAGGTCATCGCCGAGCTTAAAACCGATAAAGAAAGGGGCCTGTCGGGCTCCGAGGCCGAAAAGCGGCGTAACGAATTCGGAAAGAATCTTTTTGTAAACGACGATGAGCTGAGTCTTTTCAAGGCCGTGACCGAGCAGCTTAAAAAGCCGTCGGTCATAGTGCTGCTCTGCCTTCTTGTCATATTTGTACTGCGTGAAGCGGTAATCGGCACCCACAGATATTGGATCGCCATATCCGCTTTTCTCATTTTGGCCTTTAAGGAAGCCATTTTCGTCTATGCTCAGTACCGTTGCACAAATATGCTGTTCAGACTGAAAAACTGCATAAACACCACCGCAAAGGTTCTGCGCTCGGGCAAATGGCGCACGGTAAACGCAGTCGAGCTTGTCCCCGGTGATATCATCGAGCTTCGTGAGGGCGATTTTGTCCCGGCCGATGCAAGGCTTATCGCATCCTCACTGCTTCGCTGCGACGAATCGGTTCTGCTCGGTGAAAAGGAGGTCGTTTCAGTACAGAAGGACTTTTTAGCCATACACGAGGATCACGTGCCGGTGACCGAGCGAAGCAATATGGTATACTGCGGCTGCCACGTTATGACCGGCGAGGCGCTTGCCGTTGTCACCGAAACAGGTGAAAACGCCGCCGTAAGACGGTTTGTCAAGCGTGATCTTGTCTTTTCTCACAAGGGTGTCCAGGACCGTATCACCGACCGCTTCGGCGGATTTTTGAAGGTCTTCGGCTCCTCTGCTCTCGGTGCCTGCGCCCTGCTTGCCCTGCTCGGAACGCTTTTGACCGACGGCAGTATCGGTTGGGGCAAATTTTTAGAGTCACTGATCGTCTCGGTCTGCTTTTACATAGCCGTTGTGCCCGAAAACTTTTCGGCACGCATTGCCTGTATGCTGGCCTTGGGTGTCAAGCGCCTTCAAAAGGACAAGGCCGTCATCTTTGACCCGTCAACGCTCGAAAAGCTTGCCGGTGTCACTGTCATTTGCTCGGACAAAACCGGCACGCTCACCCAAAACCGTATGCTTCTGAGAGAGGTCTTCGACGGCGAAAAGACACTCGACCTTGCGGCCGATACCGTTTCGAGGCAGTGTGACGTTTGTATGCGTTTTGCCTCATTGAGCTGTGACGTGACCGACAATGAGATCTCCGACCACACCGAAGCGGCACTTGTTTCAGCGGCGGCGAGATATTTAAGCATTGTCAAATCGGATTTCGATTCCGAATTTCCGAGGGTCGCAACCATTCCGCTGACCCCAGAACGCAAGATAAAAACCACCGTCAATATGATCGATGGCAAGGTCTTCTCGATCGTCAGAGGTGCTCCCGACATCATTTTGGAAAGATGTATCGGTGCCGACTCCGACAAAATAACCGAGGCTTATGAAAAAATGGCCTCCAAGGGTATGCGTGTTCTTGCGATTTCCTATAAAATACTCGACGATATTCCGTCCGAGCCGACAAGTGCCGAGCTTGAATACGGGCTTGAATTTTTAGGTCTTTTGGGACTTTATGACCGTGAGCGCAAGGGCACCTCGGAGGAGATCGCACTTTGCAAGAAGGCCGGTATTTCAACCGTAATGTTCACGGGAGACCATATAAATACGGCCTCCTCCACCGCAGAAAAAATGGGAATTTTGGGTTCGGATGACATTGCCGTCACGGGTGACAGTCTTGACGGTCTCAGCGACGAGGAGCTTGCCACGGCGGTTTCAAAGATCAAGGTATGTGCAAGATTTTCTCCCGAACAGCGTGTTCGCTTTGTCAATGCACTTCACGCAAACGGTGAGACCGTTCTGATAACCGCAGACAGTGCCGCAAACCACGCTCCCATGGCGGTCGCCGATGTCGGCTGCGCTATGGGAAAAACGGGCACCGACGTTGCAAAGGGCAATGCCGATGTTGTTGTGGCAGATGACCGCTTTACATCGATAGTCCGTGCAATAAAAAATGCCCGAGGCATCTTCTCGAATTTCACAAAATATGCCGAGTACTATGTTTCGGTATGTGCCTGTGCCTTTACCGCCGCAGTGCTCTGTATGATTTTCTTCGGCACCTCTATCTTAACACCTCAGCTTGTTCTTTTGGGCTCGGTCTTTACGCTTATCTTCCCCGTTGCCGCCCTCGGCTTTGAAACGGCCGACAACAGCACCATGACCGTTCCGCCGTGGAACATCGGAAGCAAAATGTTCGACGTTAAGAGTATTTCGGTATCGGCAGGCATCGGTGCCGTGATATCGCTCCCGACCGTTATAACATACCTCATCAACCGAGGCTCCGACTGCGCCGTTACTGCGGCATTTGCCTCACTTGTGCTTTCTATGATATTCTATATCTTCTCCGCACGCTCGAGTGAAATGTTCTACCGTCGCATTTTCCACAACCGCTTCCTGCTTGCGGTCAGCGGCTGTACGGTTGTCGCAATGCTGCTCATCGTTCTGACTCCAATATCTGCGGCAATGGGACTCGGCTCGATTAACGGTAAGGGACTTTTATCGGCGGTTTTACTGTCACTTGCGGTGCCGCTTTGTTTTGAGCTTGTCAAGCTCATAAGAAAAATAGCCGCCAAGTAAATAGCTTTTAACCAAAACGCACGGTAGCGCAGATGCATACCGTGCGTTTTTTTGAAGCTTTGTTTCCAAAGGTATTGAAAAAACGGGTGTTTTGGTGTATTATTACCTTCAAGATGTGTTTTTGGGAGTGCTTTTATGTACGGATTGGATGTTTTAATACAAAAGGTTATTTTAATGGCCGTTCTGGTTGCCTTGGGCGTTATAATGCGGAATGCCAAGAAGGCAGACGGTCAGCTCACCAAGGGGCTCGGCGACATCGTTGTCTATCTTTCCCAGCCTGCTATGATAATATACAGCTTCACGGCCGCCGAGTTCAGCCGCCGAATTCTTATCACGGCACTTTGCGTTTTCCTGTTTTCACTGCTTTTTCATGCCACATATTATGCCTTGGCAAAGCTTCTTTATAAAAATGCACCCGAAAAGCAACGCACCGTTCTGCGCTTTTCGACCGTTTTTACCAATGCGGGCTTTATGGGAATACCGCTGATTTCTCAGCTTATAAGTCCCGAAGCCGCAATTTACGCAACCTTTTATGTTGTGGCCTTTAACATATACAACTGGTCGCTCGGCTGCTACATATACACCGGTGACAGGTCTTATATATCGGCCAAAAAAATGCTTATAAATCCGGCAACAGTGCCGACCTATATCGGACTTGCGATATACATTTTAGCCGGCACGGTCACGCCTCCTGTGGCGTTGTCCCCGGTATTTGAGAGCTTCATCGTTCCGGTTATACGTGATGACATACTTTATCTGCTCAACTGCACGGTAATGCCGCTTTCGATGCTGATGATCGGTATACGTCTTGCCGAAGCCGACCTCAGGGCTATGTTCAAGGATAAATATCTGCCGCTCTTCCTTGCTATTCGTCTTATCCTGATTCCGCTCGGCGTTATGGGCATTATGAAGCTTATTCTTCTGACCGGAATCATTCCGTCAAATATTCTCGTTCCTGCCGCAACGGTGCTTTGCATAAGTGCCTCGACACCTGCCGCCGCAATGGCAAGCATTTTTGCCGAGCGCTTCGACGGCGATGCGGTATACGCCGGTAAGCTCGTTTCGGTCAGCACCCTGCTTTCGATGCTGACCATGCCGCTCGTTGCCGCCCTGCTTCAAATGGTTATTAAGCTTTAAAAAGGAGTTTTTTATATGAAATACTTAGTTTTACTTTGTGACGGTATGGCCGACTATAAGTTTGAAGGGCTTGGCAACAAGACCCCGATGATGCTTGCCGACAAGCCGAACACCGACCGTCTTGCGAAATCATCCGTTGTCGGACTTGCCAAAACCGTTGCCGACAATCTCAAGCCGGGAAGCGACGTTGCCAACCTTTCGGTTATGGGCTACGACCCTGCCGAATGCTATACCGGACGTTCTCCGCTCGAGGCCGCAAGCATCGGCATATCTCTCACCGACACCGACGTCACGCTGCGCTGCAACCTTGTCACACTGTCCGACGAAGAAAACTATTCGGATAAAACAATGATCGATTACAGCGCCGGTGACATTTCCTCCGAGGAAGCCGCCGAGCTTATAAAATCGGTTGAAGCTGCATTCGGCAACGATATCTACTCGTTCTATTCGGGTGTCAGCTACCGCCATTGCCTCGTCGTCAAAAACGGCACCGCCGACCTCGGAAATATGACACCTCCGCACGATATAAGCGGACGTGTTATCGGCGAATATTTGAGCAAAAGTGAAAACGCCGCTCCGCTTATAGACCTTATGAAAAAAAGCGTTGCGGTATTGAAGGATCGCCCCGTCAATTTAAAGCGCATAGCCGAAGGAAAGCGCCCTGCCAACTCGATCTGGCTTTGGGGCGAGGGCACCAAGCCGCAAATGCAGTCCTTTTATGAGAAATTCGGCATCAAGGCCGGCATTGTCTCGGCCGTCGACCTCATTAAGGGTATAGGCAAGCTTGCCGGCTGTGAGGTTGCCGAGGTCAAGGGTGCGACCGGCTATATCGACACCGATTTTGAGGGTAAGGCCGCAGCAGCCTGCGACCTTTTAAAGCGCAACGACCTTGTATATGTTCACGTCGAGGCTCCCGATGAGTGCGGACACCGCGGAGAAGCCGAAAACAAGGTCAAAGCTATCGAATATATCGACAAGTGTATTTTAGGACCCGTTTTGAAGGAGCTTGACGGTATGGGCGATTACCGAATACTCATTATGCCCGACCACCCGACTCCGCTCATCACAATGACCCACGCACGCGATCCCGTACCGTTTTTGATATATGACAGCCGCAAGGAAAATTCGGGAGTTGACTGCTTCACCGAGGATACTGCGGCGGCCACCGGCATTTACTATGACCACGGCCCCGACATTATGAAGGTACTTTTGGAAAAAGAATAAGGATAAAGCAACACCTCCGTCCTATGATGAGGTGCCGTAACGAAGTTTGGTTTTTGAGCCGAAAAATCCCCCGTATCTTGCCGAAAAGCCTTAAAATACGATAGTATTCCTGCTTTAAAATCCGCCGTATTCGTCCAAGGTCTTAAAGGTATAGCCCTGCGCCGTGGCTTCATCGATAAGCCGCCCCAAAATGGCGGCATTGTCCTCGGAAATTGCGTGGAGTAAGATGACCGCCCCGGGATGAAAACGGCTTGTGACGGTTTTAAAGGCCTTTTCCGAGCCCATTTGCTTGTCGGTATCATAATCGCCGTAGGCCAACGACCAAAACACGCTTTTATAGCAGACCGAGGTCACAAGCTCCAATGAATTTTCGGAATATGCACCGGTAGGAAAGCGGAAATACTCGTTTTTATAGTTGAAGTGCTTCATAAGGTACTCATCGACCCGAAAAAGCTCCTCTGCCATTTTCGTCCTCGAAATATCGGGGAAAACGGGATGTGTCGCACTGTGGTTGCCGACGATGTGCCCCTCGTTTATCATTCGTTCAACATATTCGGGATTGCTCTTAAGATATGACAGCGTAACAAAGAAGGCGGCCTTGACGTTCTTTTCCTTCAAGGTGTCGAGTATATCGGCCGACAGATTTTTATACTCATAACCGCAGTCAAAGGTCAAATACATACGCTTATCGGTCGAAACGGTATCAAGCGCAAGCGCTTTCACTCCGTTTAAAGAGTTGAAACGCTTTTGATTGTCAAAGGATATTTCGTGTGCCTTGCCGTTTTTTGCAACTCCGAAGCCGAAGCCGTATTTTTTTGTCGAAAGACCCCTTGCGTTTTCGGCATCGGTCACGGTATATTCGCCGACCTCGACGTCATATTCCTTAAGCTGATACTTTGATGAGGTCACCGCAGAGCTTACAGATGCGGTCTGCTCTGTGCTTTGTGCCGAGGAATCAGTCGCTTCGGGCTGTGAGGACGGAACGGCAGGCTTTGAAGATGCTGTAACCGTTGACGGCACCGAAGCCGTGCTCTCGGTCTTGGCCGTACCGTCGGGATCGATATTTTTGCCATTGCAGGCCGAAGCCGTAAGAATAAGCGGAATTGTGAGCAGTATGATTGCGATTTTTTTCATAGCTTGTCCCTCCGTCGGTGTGATTTTCTCTTTGATTATATTCTACACTGTATATACAGAAAAGCCAAGTTGCAATATTGTTACACGTAATAACAAATTTGTTACCTGTAAAAAACCGCCCGAAAAAGAGTTTTTCCCTCTTCCCCGGACGGTTTCTTTGTTATGCTTTTTTGGAGTTTGCCTTTGCGGTGAATTTTTCGGCGCCGACGACAAATCGGTCGTGTGTGCCCTTTCCGATAATTCCGGCTTCATCCGAAGCCTCGACCGAAAAGCTTATCTTGCGGCCGTCAACAGCGGTAACCGTGCCTGTGACGGTGACGGTCATACCAACGGGTGTTGCGCTCAAGTGCTCAACGTTGACAAGGGTTCCGACGGTGGTCGAGCCTTCATCCAAATGTCCCTTAAGAGCCTCGCACGAAGCCTTTTCCATAAGTGCGATCATCGCCGGTGTGGCAAAAACGGGTAAGCTTCCCGAGCCGACTGCGGCGGCGGTGTTGCTGTCGCAAACGGTTTCTGTGACCGTTGCTTTCAGTCCGACTGTTATATCCATAAGCTGCTCCTTACTTTGAAAGAAACTCATCAATGGCTTTGGCGGCAAGCTTGCCTGCTCCCATAGCCGAAATGACGGTTGCGGCGCCGGTAACGGCATCTCCGCCGGCATAAACTCCGTCCTTAGTGGTCTTTCCGGTAGACTCTTCGACGATTATTCCGCCTCTCTTGTTGACCTCGAGACCTACGGTAGTCGACTTGATAAGCGGATTGGGAGATGTACCGATCGACATAATAACGGTGTCGACGTCGATGGTGAATTCACTGCCATTTATTTCAACGGGACGGCGACGGCCGCGCTCGTCGGGCTCACCGAGCTCCATTTTGATGCACTTCATTCCGGTAACAAATCCGTTCTTCGGATCGCGCTTGTCGTCGGGATTTTCATAGCCCAAAATCTCAACGGGGTTGTTGAGGAGCTTGAACTCGATGCCCTCTTCCATTGCGTGCTCGACTTCCTCTTTTCTTGCCGGAAGCTCTTCGAGCGAACGGCGGTAAACGATATATACCTTTTCGGCACCGAGTCTCAAAGCGGTACGTGCGGCATCCATTGCAACGTTTCCTCCGCCGACAACGGCGACCTTTCCGCCCTTCATAATAGGCGTTACGGGGTCGGCTTCATATGCCTTCATAAGGTTGGAACGGGTCAAAAACTCGTTAGCCGAGTAAACACCCTTAAGACTTTCACCGGGGATTCCCATAAAGTTGGGCAGACCGGCGCCCGAGCCGATAAATACGGCCTCATAGCCCATATTCATAAGCTCATCAACGGTAAGCGTCTTGCCTATTACCATATTGGTTTCAACATCGACACCCATAGCGGTAAGGTTGTCGATCTCTTTTTGAACTATTGTTTTCGGCAAACGGAATTCGGGGATTCCGTAAACAAGAACACCGCCCGCTAAGTGGAGTGCCTCGAAAACGGTGACCTTATAGCCCTTTTTGGCAAGGTCGCCGGCACAGGTAAGACCCGAAGGACCGGAGCCGACAACGGCAACCTTATGTCCGTTGGGAGCGGCAACTGTGGGAGCTGCATCGGAATGTGCATTGTGCCAATCGGCGACAAAGCGCTCGAGACGGCCGATTCCGACCGGTTCGCCCTTGATTCCTCTTACACACTTGGACTCACACTGAGTTTCCTGCGGACATACACGGCCGCAAACCGCCGGCAGTGAAGAGGTGCGGTTGATTATCTCATAAGCGCCCTCGAAGTCACCTTCTTTTATTTTTGCGATAAATTCGGGAATATGTATATTGACGGGACAACCGTTTACACACTGAGGATTTTTGCACTCAAGACAGCGAAGCGCCTCATCGATAGCGGTCTCCTCGGAATAGCCGATTGCGACCTCCTTGAAATTATGTGCACGGACAGACGGCTCCTGCGTGGGCATGGGATTTTTATTAAGGCTCATATTCGGTTTCATAATTATTCGGCCTCCTTTTTGAAAAGGTTACAGGTTTCTTCGTATGCGTGACGTTCAAAATCACGGTACATACTGCCTCTTGACATAGCTTCGTCGAAATCAACCTCATAGCCGTTGAAATCGGGGCCGTCAACACAGGCAAACTTGGTGACCTTTTCGCCGTCTCGATTCAAGGTCAAGCGGCAACCGCCGCACATTCCGGTTCCGTCAATCATAATGGGGTTCATTGAAACGGTGCAGGGAATACCGGTGGGACGAACTGCCTCAACGACGAATTTCATCATAACAAGCGGTCCTATGGTGATGACCTCATCGAAGGTCTCACCTGCGGCGATCATTTCATTTATGGGAGCACATACATTGCCCTTTGTGCCGTAGCTGCCGTCATCGGTCATAACATAAAGCTTTTCGGAAGCCGCCTTGAACTCGTCCTCCAAAATGAGAAGGTCCTTGGAGCGGAAGCCGATTATGGAAGTGACCTCGGCACCGAGTGCCTTGAGCTTTTCGGCGATAGGCAGAGCGATTGCGCAGCCGACACCGCCGCCGACGATAAGGACTTTCTTGAGTCCGTCGGTCTTGGTGGCAACACCGAGAGGTCCGACAAAATCGCAAAGGCTGTCACCGACATTCATACGGTTGAGCTTTGCGGTGGTGGCACCGACTATTTGGAAAATGATCTTAACGGTTCCCTTTTCACGGTCAAAGCCGGCAACGGTCAACGGAATACGCTCACCGTCTGCATCGGTTCTGAGGATGATAAACTGTCCCGGCTCGGCCTTTGCCGCAACAAAGGGAGCTTCGATATCCATCATAGTTACCGTCGGATTAAGTTGTTTTTTGTTAACGATCTTATACATATGCTTCACCTTTCAAGTAGGATTGTTATTATTTTAACACATTATATAATAAAATCAAGAGTATTTTTTACTCATTTTGCGAGCTTTTAAGGATTTTATTGCAATAACCGCAAGCAAGACCAAAACATTCACGCAAACCACCGTTGCTCCGACCGGCAGCATAACCGTTCCCGACATATAACTGTCGGGCTTTTTGATAACAAAGGTCACTGCGAAAAGGAAGCCCACACAGAAGCAGGCAGCCGAAATAAGCGCCGAGCTTATGACCGTTGCTTTAAAGGTTTTGGAAAGTCTCATTGCTGTGACCGCCGGTATAACTATGACCGCAGAGATCATTATCGAGCCGATAAGCTTCATTCCCACAACAACGGTGACCGCGGTCATTGCCGATATCAGCATATTGCAGAAGCGGTCGCCGACACCCGAGCTTTTGGCAAAGCTTCCGTCAAAGGTGACTGCAAATATTCTGTTGTAAAAGAAAATATAGAGCAATATGACAGCTCCGCAAAGTGCAAGACAAAGGTATGTATCCTCACGGGTGACGGTGAGCACCGAGGCTCCGAAGAGACCCGTGCAGACATCGGATGCACCTGCCTCGGCCAAAGCGAACAGTATATATCCGACCGCAACCGTTCCGACCGAGACAAGTGCTGTTGCCGCATCGCCCTTGAGCTTTCCGCTTTCCGACAGCCACATCAGGAAAAACGCCGCGGTTATCACGACCGGAACGGTTATATATATATTATGCTCGGTCGCAATACCGCAAAGTGCCGCTATTGCCAATGCCAGAAATCCCACGTGCGACAGTCCGTCACCTATCATCGAATATCTTTTCAACACAAGATTAACTCCCAAAACCGAGGCGCAAAGACTTGTGAGCACACCGACCGTCAGCGCATATATCAGTACGGTCGGGTCAAAATAGTTGCCCGAAAAAACGCTGAAATCGAAATATGTGCTCATAATGCGCCCTCCTTTGAAAGCTTAGTGCCGTGCTCGGACAGCAGATAATCGGCCGATGTTCCGAAAAAGTAGCCGTCGGCCGACAGATGAAGTATTTTTTTTGCATTCAAAACCGCACTGCCGACATCGTGTGAAATCATAACCACCGTGATACCGCTTTCGTTAAGCCGCTTTATGACCGTATACATATCGGCGGCGGCCTGCGGATCGAGTCCGTTTATCGGCTCGTCAAGCAAGAGAAGTCCTTCTGCGGCGGCAAGCGCACGTGCCAAAAGCACACGCTGCTGCTGACCGCCCGAAAGCACACCGAACGGGCGGTTTGCAAGCTCTTCTATATTCAAAAGGCACATATTTTCCTCTGCCTTCCGCTTCATTTCCTTAGAATAAAAGGATCTGAAACCGAGCTTTCCGGCAAAGCCCGACATAACCACCTCACGCACTGATGCCGGAAAATCCCTCTGCGCCGACTGTTGCTGAGGAAGATAGCCGATCCCTTTGACGCCGCTTTCATAGACGACACTGCCCGACATAGGCTTAACAAGTCCGGCTATGCACTTTATCAGCGTGCTCTTTCCGCTTCCGTTTTCGCCGACCACGCAAAGATAGTCCCCCTTTTCGAGCGAAAAGCTCAGGTTACTCACAACGGGAGCGCCGTCGTATGCCAATGTCAGATTTTTTATTTCAAGTTGACTCATTTAAAAGCCTCCGCTATTTTTTCTATATTACGGCTCATAATTTTTATATAATTCTCTCCACTGTCAAGCTCCACACGGCTGAGTGTATGGCAGGAATGGAGCAGCTCGGCGGTGCCGCTCACCGACTCGGCTATTTTTTTCGCAAAAACCGGGTTGGAATTTTCCATATAGAACACCGTATTAACACCGAACTTCTTTGCATTTTTTGTAAGAGAGGTGATCTGTGCAACGGTTGGATCAGCACTTGCCGAGCAGCCCGGAAATGCCGCATCAAATGACAGTCCGTAATCAGCACAAAGATATCCGAACGGAAAACGGTCGCCGAAGATAAGCATTTTGCCCTCTCCGAGCTTGGCGGCTTCGGTCATTTTACCGTCGAGAAGCCGCAGCTCCTCTATATATTTTTCTGCATTTTCGCGGTATATTTGACCGTTTTCAGAATCGAGCTCGCAAAGAGCCTCGGTTATGGCGGACACTATCTCTATCGCTCTTTTCGGCGATGTCCAAACGTGTTCGTCAAGCTCTTCGCCGTGGAAATGCTCTTGTTCGCTGCCATAGTCGTGCTTGTGGCCGTGACTGTGCTCGTGCTCCATACTTTCCGCCGACTCTTCTTCGATAGGCTCGGTCATTTCGAGAAGCTCAAGCCAAATTATCCCTTCGGATTTCACGGTTGAGCGAAGTCGGCTTATCCATTGCGAATCCGACTCGCCGCCCACCGATATCACCATATCCGCCGAAGCGACCGAGCGAAGATCGGCCACCGTCAGATTTTCAAATTTGAAATCGTGACTTTCGGTACCGAGCGGAACAAGCATCCTGACATCGGCCTTGTCTCCTGCAATGCTCCTCACAAAATCGTACTGCGGAAAGACCGTGCAGACTATCTGCAAGCGTTCGCCGTCGCTGTCCTTCGAATCGCAGCCGCAAAGCACCGTCAAAAGCAAAAGTGTGAAAAGCAAAAGTGATATGATCTTCTTCATTGCTTTTCCCTTTCCGCACAGGCGACACACTCACCGTAAATGACCGAACGGCCGCAGCCGATGATAAAATCGTGCTCCTTTGATATGTGGCTTTTGGCCTCGTCCAGGTGTGAGCATTCCATATGAATAAGACGTCCGCATTTTATACACTTAAGATGATAATGGCAATCGCAATCCTGGTGACTGTCGGCATACTGATAAACAAAGCGGCGGCTGTCGCTCGTTTCAAAACGGCGTATCGCACCGGTTTCGAGCAAATGCGATATCTGCCTGTAAACCGTGCTCTTTCCTGCACCGTTTTCGCAAACCGCACGCGTGACCTCGGCTACAGTATAATGATGCTCACGGTTGCTTTTGAAAAAGTCGATTATCGCTTTCTTCTGCTCGGTATTATATTCCTTTTTCATATTTTCACTCCAAATCGAGAACAATTCTCAATTTAGAATTATACCACAAAGCCGTGCTATGTCAATAGCAAAATGAGAATTATTCCCGTTTTCGAATCAAAAAGAAAAAGTCCCGAATGAATGATCACTCGGAACTATTCAAAAAAGCTTTAAGCTTCGAAATCCATACAAAGTCTAGTTTTGACGAAGGGTCTTACCTTACTGTTGGCAACGGCAACGTGGTCGGGATGAACAACATAGCCCTTATAAGCCGCCTCATCGTCAAACACGGAATAAAGCATAAGGTCGGTGTTCGAGGAAGCAAGTGCCTCGGTCTCAACCTTTATCTCGACAAGACCAGGTATCTTGCCTATGAGAGCTTCAAGACTGGTCTTGATATCGGCCTTTACGGATGCCTTTTCCGAATCGGAAAGCTCATCCTTAAGCTGCCACATAATAATGTGTTTTACCATATTTGCGACTCCTTACTTAAGCAGGTTCAAAAGAACGCCGGCGGCAACGGCCGAGCCGATAACACCCGCAACGTTCGGGCCCATAGCGTGCATAAGAAGGTAGTTGTTGGGGTTTTCTTCTCTTCCGACCTTCTGTGCGACACGTGCGGCCATGGGAACTGCCGAAACACCTGCGGCACCGATAAGCGGATTGATTTTGCCCTTGGTAACAATGTACATAAGCTTTCCGAAGAGAACGCCTGCGGTAGTACCGATAGCAAAAGCACAAAGACCCATAACAAGAATCGCAAGAGTATCGTCGGTTAAGAAGGTAGCACCATTGGTGGTTGCACCGACGGTAAGTCCCAAGAAAATAACAACGATATTCATAAGCTCGTTTTGAGCGGTCTTGCCCAAACGGTCGACAACACCGGCCTCCTTAAAGAGGTTACCGAGCATAAGCATACCGACCAAAACTGCGGCATCGGGGAGCAAGAGCGAAACAAGAATCGTGATAAGTACGGGGAAGATGATCTTCTCGACCTTGGAAACGGTTCTGAGCTGTTCCATTTTGACGGCTCTTTCCTTCTTGGTGGTAAGAGCACGCATAATAGGCGGCTGAATGACCGGAACAAGAGCCATATAAGAGTAAGCGGCAACGGCGATGGCACCGAGCAAGCCGGGAGCCAGCTGAGAAGCGACAAAGATAGCCGTCGGGCCGTCTGCACCGCCGATGATACCGATAGCACCGGCCTCTGCGGGGGTCATTCCGAGAGCCAAAGCACCGACAAATGCGGCAAAAATACCGAACTGTGCGGCGGCGCCCAAAAGAAAGCTCTTGGGGTTGGCAATAAGGGGACCGAAGTCGGTCATAGCACCGACACCGAGGAAAATAAGCGGAGGGTAGATACCGAGCTTAACGCCCAGGTAGAGAATATCGAGCAAGCCGCCGTGCTGAAGCACGCTTCCGGCGAAAATATGGAAGGCTTCGCCGTCATACTGCCAATATTCAAAGGTTTGCGCCACGCCCTCCGTCGTAACCTTGGGTAATTCCCAAATCTCGGCGTGATAAATGCCGGCGCCGGGAAGGTTTGCAAGCAACATACCGAAGGCGATCGGAAGAAGGAGCAACGGTTCGAACTGGAACTTAGGATGGATAGCGAGTACCAAAAGGAAGCAGGCAACACCTATCATAATAAGGTTTTTGTAGCCGTCTCCGACAAATAACTGCGCAAATCCGGAATCTTTCAAAATATTGATTATAGTTTCAATGATCTGCATTTCATCACCTGAACTTTCTCTACTTAAAACGGACGGGTATTATTGGCGATACCGGCCGCCGCCCATGCAGAGCGCACGCCCTTTGCGGTGGGTCTTATCGAACGGATAACGGGAGTCTTCCCCGTTCCCTCATACATCATCATAATTGCGGCCGAAATGGCGGCAATGACACCTTCGTCCTCTGACACATTTGAAGCCGCCTTGGCCGATGCTTTACTATCGGCCACAGGTGCTTCTTTCTTGGCCTTTTTCTCTTTAGGCGGCTTGCCGCTGCCGGTAACGGCGGTCATAATCTTACCGAAAGCCCAAATAACGGCAACAAGCAGTATGAGCATTGCGAAAACAATGAGAATACCGCTGAGCGTTACGATAACGCCGCCGTCCTTGAGGTTTTCGAGGACACTTCCTTGATCGGTTACCGTGGCAAGTGTGTTCAAATCAAACATCAAGTTCAACCTCTTCCTTTAAAATAGTGTTTGATAAATTTTTATCAAACCATTATTTGTTATTATACTACATTTAATTCATAAATTCAACATAATTTTCCCAACATTTTTAAAAAACCGTTAAAAAATATCGCCCGAAAGCTCAAACTGCAGTCGGGCGATAACGATTTTAAATATTTGCGGTAATTTCGGTTCCGCCGACGGGACGGATGTTCAAAACATAGCAGGAATCTTCACCGAAGGCTGACTTCATTGTTGAAAGGTATTCCTCCAAAAGCTCATCGGGGACAAAGCTTTGGATAGTACCGGCAAAGCCGCCGCCGTGTACCCTGAAGGCCCCCTTCTCGCCCAAAACCTTTTCGGCAAGAGCCAATGCCAAGGACAGTCCCTGCTCGGTCGGAGCCGAGAGAGAATAAACGTTTTGAAGATACTCGAACGAGGAACGTCCCGACTCCTTGGAAAGCCTGAGGAAATCGTTGAGTCTTCCCTCTCTGAGGGCTTCCTTCTCATCGACGGCACGCTTGTTTTCGTTGAAGAAATGAATCGCTCTGAGAACAGCTCGGTCGCCGACCTCGGCACGGAGCTTGCCTATGGAAGCGTAAAACTCGTCGGTATCGACATCTCTGAGCACCTTTTTGCCGAAGAACTCGGATACCTTGCGGCACTCGACTGTGATGTTCGCATAATCGTCGGTAAGGTCGGCATGGTTGCCGCCGGTGTTGACGATAACAAGCTTAAGACCGTGTGCGGCGATATCGTAATTTACCTTTTCGATAACGGGCTTTGACGGGTCGTTGAAGTCGGCCGCGGTAAAGCCGCCGACCGAGCTTGCCATCTGGTCAAGCAGGCCGCAGGGCTTGCCGAAATAGATGTTCTCGGCTCTCTGTGCGATCTTGGCGATCTCGACATTGTCGACACTGCCGCCGTTATAAAGTCCCGAAAGAATATTTCCGATAAGCACCTCGAAAGCGGCGGAGGACGAAAGTCCCGAGCCCTTTAAAACATTCGAAGTGGTATAAGCGACAAAGCCGCCGATTTTATAGCCGTCCTTTTTGAATTCGGAGCACATACCTCTGATAAGAGCGGAGGCTCTGCCGTATTCGGCTTCCGAAGCCTCAAGCTCCGACAGGGAGATCACGTCCTCATCAAAGCCCTCGGATTTGACCTTTACAAGACCGTCGTCGGTTGCGGCGACAACGGCAATAACATCAAGGTCAACGCTTCCAGCCAAAACACAACCGTGCTGATGGTCGGTGTGGTTTCCGCCGACCTCTGTACGTCCGGGCGCGCTGAAAAGTCTTACCTCATGCTCGCCGTAAAGCTTTTCGAAGTCATCGACGGCCTTTAAATATCTTGCCGCGGCCTTTTCGGCATCTCCGTAAAGGAGCTTGAACATTTCGTCGAATTTGCCTGAGCTTATATCGTTTTTAATCATAATCATTATTCTGCCCTCTGAAAATTACTTAAGCTTGCTGACTATATCAAGGGTATCTCTTGCAATGGCCAATTCCTCGTTGGTCGGAATGACATATACCTTGACGGTGGAATCGGGGGTCGAGATCTCGACCTCTTCACCGCGGAGCTTATTCTTTTCCTCGTCGATCTTAACGCCCATATATCCGAAGTGCTTGCAGACCTCACTGCGAAGAACGGGGTCGTTTTCGCCGATACCTGCGGTAAATACGATAGCGTCGGTACCGTTCATAGCGGCAATATAAGAGCCGACGAACTTGGCGATCTGATATCTCTGTATCTCGTTGGCAAGAGCGGCACGGTGGTTGCCTGCGGCGGCCGCGGCCGAAACGTCACGGTTATCGCTCGAAACACCCGAAATGCCGAGAAGTCCCGACTTTTTGTTGAGAATATTGCTCATATCTTCGGGAGAAATTTTTTCCTTTTCTGCAACATAGGTAAGCGCCGAGGGGTCGACCGAGCCGGAGCGAGTACCCATAATAAATCCGTCAAGCGGAGTAAAACCCATAGAGGTATCAACGCACTTGCCGCCGTCGACAGCGGTTATGGAAGCGCCGTTGCCGATATGGCAGGTGACGATTTTGAGATCCTTTTTATCCTTGCCCATAAGCTCGGCGCAACGCTCGCTGACATACTTGTGCGAGGTGCCGTGTGCACCGTAGCGGCGAACCTGATACTTCTCGTAATATTCGTAAGGAATACCGAAAATATATGCCTTTTCGGGCATAGTCTGATGGAATGCGGTGTCGAAAACAACGACCTGCGGAACGTCCTTGCCGAAGGTCTCGGTGCAAGCGACAATACCGAGGTAGTGCGGATGGTTGTGAAGCGGAGCCAGCTCCTTAAGCTCTTCAACCTTGGCGGCTACATCGTCGGTAACAAGGCAGGACTTGTTGAAATATGTACCGCCGTGAACAACACGGTGACCGATAGCGCCGATCTCATCGGGTGAACTGATGACCTTGGCATCACTCTCGGCCAAAGCGTACATAAGAGCCTCGAAAGCCTCGGAATGGGTCGGCATTTTGATCTCGGCGGCATATTCTCTGCCGTCACCGGCCTTGTGCTTGATATTGCTGTCGGGCAAACCGATTTTATCGCAAAGACCCTTTGCGATGACCTGCTCGTTATCCATATCGATCAACTGATATTTGAGCGACGAGCTTCCTGCGTTTACTACAAGAATTTTCATTTAACTTCCTCCTGACGGTTTCGGTATTGCAATCCGAACCGATTTATTGTAAAATAATACCACTGATTATATATAATACAGCAATGCGGTGTTTTTTTCAAGTGATTTTAAGAAAGAATGTGAGAAAATGAAGATAACCGGCATAGTTACCGAGCTTAATCCGTTTCACAACGGCCACAAGTATATTGTCGATACCGCCAAGGCCGACGGCGACACGGCTGTCGTCGCCGTTATGAGCGGCAACTGGGTACAGCGCGGAGACACCGCTGTCATCTCGAAATTTGCCCGTGCCGAGCAAGCGGTGGCCTGCGGTGTTGACCTTGTTGTCGAGCTTCCGACCTATTGGGCAATGGCAACGGCGCAAAAATTCGCTTACGGTGCCTTGCAGATACTCGAAAACATCGGCATCGACCGTCTTTGCTTCGGAAGCGAATGCGGTGACACCAAAAGGATAACCGAAACGGCATATTGCATCCGCTCGGCGGAATTTTCGGCCGAAATGAGGAAGAATCTTGACAGCGGAATGTCCCCTGCAAAGGCAAGAGAAGCGGCCGTCGAGACACTTTGCGGAAACGGTGAGCTTCTGCGTTCACCGAACGACACGCTTGCGGTCGAATATATAAACGCCGCAAAGGAGCTTAACTCGAAAATGAGCTTCGACGCAGTGACAAGAAAAGCCGTCGGCCACGACAGTGACACCGCGCACGGCGAATTTTGCTCGGCGGGATTTTTGCGTGAGCTTCTGCTGTCCGGCGACTTAAGCGGTGCCGAGCGGTATATGCCGACGGAATCGTTCGAAATTCTCAAAAGAGAATACGAAAACGGCCGGATTTCCGATATAAAAGGATTCGAAAAGACGGTGCTTGCCGTGCTGAGAGCCATGCCGAAGGAGGAATACTCCCGTTTGCCCGACATAAGTGAGGGCATTGAAAACCGTCTGTACTCCGCCGTGAGGATAAGTTCCTCGTTCGAAGGTCTGCTCGAAAATTCGGCAACCAAGCGGTATACCAACGCTCGGCTCAGAAGGCTTATTATGGCGGCATTTTTAAGAGAGCGTGCCGACAGCATTCCCGACAAAGTGCCCTATATCAGAGTTCTCGGGCTGAATACGGTCGGAGCCGCAGTGCTTGAGCGCGCACGTAAAGCCTCGGCAATACCGATAATAATGCGTTCAAGCGAATTAAAAGGAGAGCCTTGCTTCGAATTTGAACAAAAGGCCACCGATATATACACCTTGTCGCAAAAATCACCTGAGCCTTGCGGCGGCGAATTCACACACGGAATATTCATCAAGAAAATTTAAAATAGTCGACTATTTTTTCGGCGACCGACAGAGGAATGCCTTTTTGGTTCAGCTCCTCGGCGGTCGCTTTTGCTATGTTTGAAACGGTTTTGAATTCGGAAAGCAGCTTTTTGGCTCTCGTCTCCCCGACTCCCTCTATCTCGGTAAGCTTCAAAACCGTGGCGTTTTTCGACCTTGCCTGTCGGTGGTAGCCTATCGCAAAGCGGTGTACCTCCTCCTGTATCGTCGCGACAAGAGTATATGCGCTTCGGTTGGCCTTTATCGCTATTTCCCCACCGCTTGAGGTGACGGCACGTGTTCGGTGCTTTGAGTCCTTGACCATACCGAAAACGGGAACATCTACACCTAACCTGTCCATAACCTCACGCACGGCCGAAAGCTGACCCTTGCCGCCGTCAAGCAGTATAAGATCGGGCAGCCGTCCGAAGCCTTCTTCGGTTTCGGCGGCTTTGTATTCATTAAAGCGGCGTTCCAAAACCTCGGCCATCGAGCGAAAATCGTCCTGTCCCGAAAAGCCTTTTATCTTAAATTTTTTATAATCCTTTTTATAGGGCTTGCCGTCACGAAAGACGACCATTCCGGCAACATTTTCCTCGCCTGCGGTGTTGGATATATCATAAGCCTCGATAAATTTCGGCGGCGATTTAAGTCCCAGCAGACGTGCAAGCTCGTCCAAGCCGGCCGTTTGCCCTATGTGACGGCCGAGTGACTGTGCCAACCGCTCGGAAGCATTGTTGCGGCACATTGTGACAAGGTGCTCCTGCTCGCCCCTCTCGGGAACGGCTATCAAAACCCCTGCACCCCTCTTTCCTCCGAGCCACTGCTCAAGCAGCTCTTTATCCTCGATCTCGCCGTCTACCGCCACTCTCGGCGGAATATCGTCACGCATTGAATAGTAGCGTGTCAAAAACTCGCTTCTTGCCGACGGCATATCGCTGACGGCATCGGTCAAAAACTCTTCCCGGTCGAAAAGCTTGCCGTCTCTGAATCTGAACACCTCGAAGCAGGCGGCACTGTCGGCCGAAGCAAGTGCTATAATATCCTGCCTTTTATAGGTCGCACTGTATATCTTTTGGCGGTCGCTTATGCGCTCGATGGCGGTGATTCGGTCACGCAGCCGAGCCGCTTTTTCAAACTCCAAATTCTCGGCGGCCTTTTCCATTTCGGCACGCAGAACCGATACCGACTGCCCTGTTCCGCCCTTCAAAAATTCAACGGCCTGCCGCACCGAATCACGATAATCGGCGGCCGATATTTTTTTACAGCACGGCGCCGAGCAATTCTTTATAAAAAAGTTGAGACAAGGTCTTGCGCTTCGGTCGATACACTGCGGAAACTCCTTGCCGCAGGACGGCAAACGGTATATTTTCCTCACCTCGTCGACCGTCTGATTGACAACGTAGCCCGAGATATAAGGTCCGATATACTCGGCATTTTTGCCATCGGAATCAAACGATGCCGAAATCATCGGCCAATCGCCCTTTGTGACCTTTATATAATGGTATCCCTTGTCGTCCTTAAGAAGAATGTTGTACTTCGGCATATGCTGTTTTATCAGCGAGCACTCCAAAATAAGAGCTTCAAACTCACTATCGCATATAATGTACTCAAAATCCTCGACGTTTGAGACCATACGCTTGACCTTATCGGTATGCTGATTGCCGCTCCCAAAATACTGCGACACACGGTTCTTGAGCTTTTTCGCCTTACCGACATAGATTATCTCACCACTTTTCGAGTGCATAATATACACACCCGGAAGCAGTGGAAGCTTCATTGATTTTTCTCTGAGTCGCCGAAGTCGTTCATCGGTCATAATTCTATCCTTTCACCCTTAATCTGTATATCATTCTCGGCTCGAAGCGTTCGGACATCACCTCGATGTCGGCCGTTTTCACGTACTCGAAGCCGAGCTTTAAAAGTGCCTTCTGCATAATTATGTTGTCCGAATGTGTGTCCATATAAACATACTCCGAACGAAAACGTTCGGACGCAAAACGGACGGCCGAGCTTAAAATCCCCTTAACATTGCCCGAGGACGCAACACGGTGAACCGTACAGTAATCGGCGCTTGCAACCGCACTGCCGTAAAGCTTGTCCGGCCCTTTTTCGGCGGTGAAAACCCCTTCGATATTTTGTCCGACACATACTGTAAACAACCGATTCTCGGCAATGTCGGCACGTATTATTTCGTCGGTCGGGTATTTGTCGTCACCCCACTGATGCGGATTTCCGTTCTCGGCCATAAACCGCCGAGCCGAAGCATAAATCTCACGAATACGCACAAAAACTTCAAAAGAAGCGGATTCTATTATCATATTTCACCTCTGGGAGTTGAAATCTCAAATAAACGGTTTGGTTTTTCAAATCAGTCGTAAACTCTTACCGTATTTTATTATATCACGCATAGCAGCCTCTTTCAATAGCGCATAAAAAGTTTCTCATAACTTGTTACGTTGAAATTTGCGATGCAAAGAATTATAAATACCCGTTGCAATCTATGACGAAAATTGTTATAATGGTTTATATTGTGAATAAGGATGAATTATATGCGAATGAAAAGACTAAAGCACCTCGAGGACCGCAAAACGGCCTGCGGAGGTATGCTGATATCGGCGATGTCGGATGATCTGAACTTTTCCACCGCCGGTGACACTAAGGATTATATTGATCTTGCCGAGTGGTTCGGCGAAGAACGTCCGCTTTGGCTCGAGATCGGCTGCGGCAAGGGACAGTTCGCCTGCGAGCTGGCGAAGCAGCATCCCGAAATAAATATCGTCGCAGTTGAAAAGAACAGTAACGTTATTGTTCAGGCCTGCGAAAAAGCAATCGAATTGGGTGTTCAAAACGTCAGATTTTTGAAATGCGGAGCCGAATATATCACAAAATATATCAAATCGGGCACCGTCCAAAGAATTTTCTTGAATTTCTCCTGCCCGTTCCCAAAGAAAAGCCACAGCAGTCACAGGCTCACAAGTCAGACTTTTTTAAGACTTTACCGTGAGCTTTTGGCACCAGGAGCCGAGATCCATCAAAAAACAGACAACCGTCAGCTTTTTGAATTCTCGCTTGAGCAGTTATCGGACAACGGTTTTACTTTGAAAAACATATCACTCGATCTGCACAAAAGCGATTTTGAGGGCAACATCGTGACCGAGTATGAGCAAAAGTTTGTATCAATGGGTCTCCCGATTTATCGCCTTGAGGCTTACATAAAGCCCGAGAGCGATACTTGAGGTGAATGATGTCATATTACAGCGATCACGATAAATACGGTGAGTTTTTCAACAACTATAATCCCGAGAGAAGCTCACCGCCGAAGCGACGGCCGCCAAAGAAAAGAAAACGGCGACTGAGGCCGTTGGTAAAGATTGCAGCTGCACTGATTGCGCTGATTTTAGTTGTCGTTTTGATTGCGACAACGCTTTCACGTTGTTCGGACACCGAAACAAAAAGCACCGCAAGCATCACTTCCTCTGAAATAGCTCCCGAACCCACCGTAAGCACTTCATCGACGGTCGAGCAGTACGGTCTGCCGACTGCGAACGGGCAAACTGCTACTTTGGGGAGTCAGATCGAAAGCCAAAACGCCATTTTAATAGATGCCGAAAGCAATACCGTGCTTGCGCGTCGAAACGCCGACAAGAAAATATACCCTGCTTCGATGACAAAGGTAATGACCCTTTTGACCGTTGCCGAAAACATCGACAGTATCGACGGAACGTTCAAGATGACTTCGGCAATAATCGATCCGCTCTATCTTGACGGACTGACACTTGCAGGTTTCGCTCCGAACGAAGAAGTCAAAATAATCGATATGATATACGGTATGGTTTTGGAGTCGGGTGCCGAGGCTTCGGTCGGACTTGCGGTTTATGTTGCCGGAAGTGAGAAAAACTTCGTCGAACTTATGAACAAGCGTGTCAAGGAGCTTGGACTGAGCTCGACTCATTTCACCAATGTCAGCGGTCACCATGACAGCGACCATTACACGACCTGCACCGAAATGGCGGTCATACTTAAGGCGGCAATCGACAACGATTTTTGCCGAGAAGTGCTTTCGACCGAGTACTATACCGTTGCGGCTAATGACAAGCACGGTGAATTGACATTCCATAGCGGTATGTTTTCGAAAATGTACGGCACCGAGCCCGAGGTTGCAACTGTGAAGGGCGGTAAAACTGGATTCACAAGTCAATCTCTCTTTTGTCTTGCAAGCTTTGCCGAGACAAATGACGGCAGAACCCTAATTTGCGTAACCGCACAGGGTGATCAAAAGTATTCCCCGATCTATGATTGCATAAAGCTCTATAAAGAATATTCTCAAATCAAACAGTAAAAAAAGGCAGGCAAATCGCCTGCCTTTTTTATGCAAAACAATAGCGCCGCACATCTTGCGATGTGCGGCGCCGTTTTAACTTTTACTTAGAGTAAACCTTTTTGCCGGTGACTATGAGAGCACCTGCTGCAAGGACAACCATCATTACGATGATCATCGGATTGGCAGAAGAATCTCCGGTAGTGGTTCCGGTGTAGCCCTTAAGGGTTACGGTTACGTTATCGAAGTACAAGCTGTTACCGGTAGTGGTCTGGATACCGATGTACTTATCGGTAGCAGTGAAGGTGTAAGAAACCTGCTGCCACTCGCCTGCCTTAAGATCGCCGACCTTAGTGATAAGGTTGGTAGAGGTGGGCGAATTGATACCGGTGGTGTTGTTAGCCATAGAGATGAGGCTGATAGTACCGTCAGCGGCAGTAACCTCGCTCGGCTTAATGTAGAATGTAAGGGTGTACTGCTTGCCCTTAGTAAGAGCATAGTCAGCGGTACGGCAAAGAGTGAATGCCTTTGTTCCCTTAGTGGTTCCGTCACGGAAGAGCGAAGCGTCGCCGCCCTTGACGTTAGCCTTATCGAAGTTGGTCTTGAAGTTGGCCGAGTTGTAAACCTTGTGGCCGCCGCCGAGACCGGTTGCAGCTACTGCTGCGGGGAAGTCTTCGAAGTTCTCGGAGAACTTACCGATGATCCAATCGGCATAGAGAGTGATGTCACCCTCGCCGAAGGTCTTAGCGGTGTAAGCCTCTTCGAGCTTGTCATCGGTGAACCAGCCGTTGAACATATATCCTGCACGAGTCGGGTTAGAAGGCAGTACAACTGCTTCGCCGGGCTCGCCGGAAATAGGCTGAACCGTGGAGCCTTCGTTGGAAACGAAGAAGATCTTGGAAGAACCGTAGAGGTTGATAGTGCTTGCAGAGCAAGTTACGGTGATATCGTCGATGAGGACGTGACCGTGGTTAGCAATACCGATAGAAAGGTACTTACCTTTCTCATTCTCGGTCTTGGCGGTGAAGGTTACGGAAGCCTCCTGCCAATTGTCAGCATCAACCTTGGAAAGGGTAACGCTCTTGTTCTGAATCTTGTAATCAGCCCAACCGTTGAGGAGGCCGTTGGTAACCGGAGATACGGTTACGGTGCCCTCAAGGAGCTTATACTTGAAGGTCATGGTGTACTCAAGACCGTTGATAACAGTATAATGCTCGTTGTTCTTATTAAGGAATACACGATAAGGTGTTCCGGTATCGCCGGTGTTGGTGGTAGCGTACTTTACCCACCAATCAAGGTAATCGTTTCCGTTCTCATCCTTAACGAACTTAGCACGTGCAGCCTGACCGCCAACCTGGTAGTTGGAGAAATCAACAAGGAAGCCGGTGGATTCCCACTTAGCATAGAGGGTGAGGTTCTTGTCGGTGAAGGTGGTAGCAGTGAAAGGAACGGTGAGGTTCTTATCGGTGTACCAACCGAGGAATACAGAGCCTGCGGAAACAGGAGCAGCAGGGAGAGTGATGGTCTCGCCGGGTACGCCGTAGATAGGAGCGACCTCGGAGCCGTTGGTCTCGAAGTTGATGGTCGAATGACCCTCTGGAGCTTCATCAAGAGCTCTTGCTACTACGAAATCATCAATATAGATAGTAGCTTTCTTATTAACTGTATTGCCTTCGGCATCCTTCTTGGTACCTGCGAAGTAAGAAAGCATCAAGCGGTTCTGATAAGACCACTTTACACGCTCAAGATACATGGTCGGGCCGGTGGTGAAGGTGCCGGTTACGGTTATCCAATCGCCGTCCTGCTCAGAAGTGTTCTCCTGGAAGGAGATGCCGCTACCGACAAAGGATCTTGTACTATCGGCAGTGTAACTTGAAGAGTCGCCGCGGAGGAACGAGAAGTCACCGCCGTCGCTGCCTGCGCCGACCTTATAACGGAAAGAGTAGGTGTAGGTGGAGCTGGTCTTAAGCTCGAAAGCAGTTGCGTTGGGGTAGTCACCGATAGCAAGCATAAAGTTGTTACGGGAGTTATCACCAACCTGAATCTTCAAAACCTTGTTGTTAGCATCTGCAGGATCTGCAACGATGGTGGGGTACTTATCGTGCGGAGTGTTTGCAGGAACTGCTACATTGTCGAAATCGAGGTAAGTACCGGTATATTTTGCATAAAGAGTAATGTCATAATCGGGAACTTCGGTTACCTGAGTGGTGAAGTTGAGGTCGGTGTACCAGCCCTCAAAATAGATGCCTGCAACAGGCTTTGTGGGTATGGGAAGTTCAAGACCGACAGCGATTCTCTTAAGCTCGCTTTCGCCATCAATGTTAACCAAGGTGACCTTGGAAACGGTGTTGGCCCATCTTGCAGTGAGAACATTAAGTCCTGCAACAGGAGTGAACTTAAGGCCGACATTAGTGACGCCGCTGAACCAACCTGCGAAGCCCTTATCGGGATCCTCATTGGTGGGAACGGTGAGGTTGATCTCGTTGCCTGCGGTGGTGGTCGCATAAGTAACCTTATCACCGTCGACATACTTGATTATAGCGGAGTTTGCATCGGCTGCAAGAACAGTGATCTTGTTGATAGCGATCTTATTGCCAGCACCTGCAAATATAAGTCTGAGAGCAGTCTTGTTGAGATTTCTCGAATCAACAACTGCGGTGAACTCTTCCCAATCGGAGGAAGCGTAGCCGGTGGAGAAAGAAGTATAGGCCAAAGGCTTACACTCAACGCTTCCAGCAGAAGCGCCGTTAGCATAAGCGAAGCCGATGTGACCGTTGACCTTTGCTTCAACAACCTTATACTCAACGGTTACAACATAGTTATAACCCTTATTAAGGAAGATAGCGTTGTTGTTTCTGTCACGGACAACACGGTTGATGTTCCACCAGAAATCTGTACTCCAGTTACCGGACTTGAGGTCGTAGGTAACGGAACCGTCGGCGTTGGCAGTAACACTGTTGAAGCCGCCCGACTTAGAAGAGCCATAATTGTTGAATGCGTCGCCTGTCTGTGCAAAAAGCTCGGCATCCTTGCTCATATCGGCATAGGTGGTGCTGGTGGAAGAAACAATCTTCTCAACCTTAACATCATCGATAAGAGCGTAGCAATACTTATCATTACTGCTGCCCATTGCAGCACGGAAACCGACGTTGAGTGCATTAGCACCGACAGTGAAACAGATCTCATCGGTGAACCACTCAGTATCGGCGGTAAGCGCTGTGACACCTTCGGGCATATTCATGCTGCTTGTAGAGCTCTTTGTAACGGTCATACCACTCGCTACAGCTGGTGCGACAGAGGTAACATTGGTGGAAGACATCAATGTTACACCCATCTGCGTACTTTCGGCAAGATACTTATACTTATAAGTAATTCTGTAAGAAGCATTAGCATCAAGCAAAAGCAAATTGTCGAACTGAGCGGTATTAGGGTGATCTACAGTAGCACCGGTATAATCGGGCTTTGCCAAATAGTAGGCACCGCCGCCAAGCGAGTTCTTAACCAAAAATGCTTCATCCTGATATCCGCCTTCGCCGTAACGTTTATAGCCGATACCCTTCTGATCGTTGAAGTTGTACTCTGCGACGGTATCATAAACATCGTTCTTCTTATCTGCTTCGGTGATCGCAGCAGAAGTCGAGTTGATGAGCGATACAGTGCAAAGTGAAAGCAAGAGCGCAAGAGCGCAAACAATGCTGACAACTTTTCTGATGTTCCTTGTCATCATAAACATTCTCCTTTTGGAAATTAGTGAGTTGTGAGTTGAAACGCAAAATGCAGATACAACACCACTCTTAACCATATTATAACAAAGCCTTTTCATAATTGCAAGTTTTTTATTAAGTATTTATTAACAAAATCGCAGACCGATTATTGTTCATTTTGACAAAAGTCGTTTTTGGCGTCGGTTTTCGAGGTTGATTTTGCCGATTTGGGGATGTATTTCGTTTTTTGATTTAGTTTTTGACATTGAGTTGGTCGTATATCCCACCGTCACGGCTTACGCCGTACCACCTCCCTTTAGGGCAAGGGAGGCTATTTTGACTTTACGTTCTGAATTAGGTTTGTTGATGGACTTTTCTCTCCCTCCGTCTTTGCCTGCGGCAAATCCACCTCCCTCATCAGAGGGAGGCTATTTTGGGGTTTATGTTCTATTTGCGGTTTGTTGGTGACATTGCGGACAGTCCGGAGGCCTGTCCGTACGGTGGATAAATTTAGTCATAGGGACAGGCGTCCCCCGACCGTCCGTTTCTTTCGAATATTGTGGTCTTTTTCGTAGGAGCACACCCCTCCCATACGCTCACTTTTTGACTCAGTTACTTTTAAGCATTTTTTTGTTTCGCTCCGATTTACGTTTGTCCAATCGCACAATTCAAGCTCATTAGTTTAATTTTTAGACGTATTAGGTTAATATATTAAATATAAATAA